>JAKIVA010000058.1 GCA_021647265.1 Lutibacter sp. | reverse complement strand
AACAATTTGATGTTATCAAAAATGATTTTGGGTGGAATCATATGCCTTTTTCTCACTTGAATACAAATACCGTATTTCTTTACTTAATGGCAATGTGTAAGAATATTTATCACATTATCATTCAACGATTCTCAAAAATATTTGAAGGATTAAATCCCACAAATCGTATGAAAAAGTTTCTTTTTAGATTTATTATTCTTCCTGCTAAATGGACCAGAAGGTCAAGGCAAGATGTCCTGCGAGTCTATGGAGAAATTAGATATAGAACTTGAGAATTAAAAGACTATTTAAAACTAAAACCCAAATATTACCTACACCATCAAAGTCTCATTGGCTAATAAAACACTATTGTCTTAAATTTAAATATTTATGTGATATTAACATTAAAATATAAAATTTTAAAAATTAAGGGTATAAATTAAACATTAATCATAATATAATCCGCCAAATCAATTTTAAATTAATAAAAGTTAGAATCAAAATCGAATATTTGATAACTTACGGATTTAAGAAATTATCGGGATGTTTCAGGTTCTTATAATGATTGATAATCAGTACTATAAGATTTTGAGATGAATCTACCTGCCAGTCAGGTGGTAGGTTCAGAATGATAAATTTCGTAACTTTTTAGACAGCCTCTATATAAAACCTTTTACTTTAAAAATCTATTTTTTATTTCAGAAGTAGGAATCATACATTTCTCCTTTTTTCCAAACCATTTATAACGATTTTTCGCAATGATATCATATACCCAATCTCGTATAAATTTAGGTATAATAATAAAGCTATAAAGTACTTTGTAACCATCATTTAAATGTTTTGAGATTTGTAAGGCAGCAGATGATTTTTCGTAAATATTCTTACCATCAATAAGTATAATTGAATCTTGTGTCAATTTTTTTGTAGAGAACTGTAACAAAATTTCTTTTGCAGCGTCTGATTGAAGTGAAGCAAATAAAAATTGTTCTTTAGTATCATGTTTAATAATAAAATTAACAGATGAATTGCAAAGATTGCATACACCATCAAAAAGAATAATAAATTTATTATTAAAATTATTCACAAAGCAAAGTTACATTTTAAATGTTGAATCGTCTTTTAACAAAATATTAGTAACAAGTTGTAAGAGCAATTCATATTTTCGTTTAAAAACAATAAACCAAATGATTAAGATTGAAAAACTACACAAATCATACCCAATGGGAAAAGATTTTCTACATGTATTAAAGGGATTAGATTTACATATTAAAGAAGGTGAATTTGTAGCTATTATGGGATCATCTGGTTCAGGAAAATCTACACTTTTAAATATTGTTGGTTTACTTGATACGCATGATGAAGGTAATTATTACTTAAATGGGCAATTAATTGAAAATTTAGATGAGAAAAAAGCGGCAATTCTTAGAAATAAATTTTTAGGATTTGTATTTCAATCTTTTAATTTAATAACCTATAAAACGGCCTTAGAAAATGTAGCATTGCCTTTATATTACCAAGGTATAGGTAGAAAAGATCGACAAAAAATTGCTTTAAAATATTTAGATAAGGTAGGGTTAAAAGATAGGGCAAACCATTTACCTAGTGAACTTTCAGGAGGAGAAAAACAACGTGTAGCAATTGCAAGAGCTTTGGTTACAAATCCGAAAGTAGTTTTAGCTGACGAGCCAACAGGTGCGCTAGATTCAACTACTTCACATTCAGTTATGGAACTGTTGAAAGATATTAATAGAGAAGGTATGACGGTATTTGTAATTACACACGAAGAAGATATTGCAGAGGAAACTGATAGAATTGTTCGTTTAAAAGATGGTGTTATTATTAGTGATGAAAAAGTAATTAAAAAAACTACTGTATAAATTATGTTTGATTTAGACCGTTGGATAGAAATTTTTCAGACACTGAGTAAAAATAAATTGAGAACTGCACTGTCGGGTTTTACAATTGCATTCGCAATATTACTTTTTACATTATTGTTTGGCGTAGGAAATGGTTTAAAACATACATTTGAAAAACAATTTGCAGGAGATTCTCAAAATTCAATATATATATATTCAGGCAGAACAACCAAACCTTTTAAAGGGTTTCAAAGTGGTAGAAGAATTCAGTTTAGAAATGACGATTCTAAGTTTTTAAATGAAAAATTTGAAGATAAAATTCAATTTTTTAGTCCAAACATACAACGTAACAATGTCCAAGCTATTTATAAAGGAGAACAAAATAGGTACACAGTTAGAGGCGTTTATCCAGATTACCAAGCCTTAGAATCTTCCATAATTGAAGAAGGTAGGTTTTTAAGTTATTTAGATTTAAAGAAAAGAGCCAAAGTAGTGGCTATAGGGAAATTGGTAGAAAAAGATTTATTTGGGCAATTGAGTGGTTTAGGAAAAGAAATAAATTTAGATGGAATTTCATACAAAGTTATAGGAGTTTTTAGCGACCCCGGAGGAGATCGTGATGAAAGATATATTTATGCACCTTTTACAACAATTCAAGGAATTTATAAACCCAATGATGAGGTAGATAGATTTGGACTTACTTTTAACCCAAAATTAAAAGTAGATGAAGCAATAACATTTAGTAATTTATTAACTAAACTAATGAAAGAAAGGCATGATGTAGAACCGAGAGATCAAGGAGCTATTAGAGTTCGAAATTATGCTGAAGGAACCAAAAAGGTACAACAATTTATGATGGTATTAAATATAATTATACTTTTTATTGGTATAGGAACCTTAATAGCAGGAATTATAGGTATTAGTAATATTATGGTTTATATCGTAAAAGAACGAACCAAAGAGTTGGGAATTAGAAAAGCATTAGGAGCTACTCCAAAATCAATTATTGGGATGATAATGTTAGAATCAATATTTGTTACAGCAGTATCTGGTTATGCAGGTTTACTAATAGGAATCTTCACTTTAAAAGCCTTGGGAGATAGTTTGGAAAAATACTTTATTATAAATCCAAGTGTAGAAACTTATGTGGTAGTTGGGGCAACCATAGTATTGGTAATAGCAGGTACAATTGCCGGCTATATCCCAGCCAAAAGAGCAGCAAGTATTAAACCAATTGTAGCATTAAACGATGAATAATTATGAGTTTTTTATTTGATAAAGACACCTGGCAAGAAATTTACAGCAGTATTCGTAAAAATAAAATACGTACTGGAATTACTATTGTTGGTGTTATGTGGGGTATTTTTTTACTAGTTGTTCTGTTAGGAGCAGCTAAAGGTGTTGAAAATAACTTTAATAAATTATTTGGAAATTTCGCCACTAACAGTGTTTTTATTTGGGCGCAACAAACAAGCAAACCATTTAAAGGGTTTCAAGAAGGAAAAAGATTGTCTCTTAAAATGTCAGACTTGCAAAGTATTCGAAATGAGATTGAAGGATTGGAATTTGTAGTGCCTCGACTTCAAACACAGGCTTTAGCAGTTAATAAATTTAAATCTGGAACTTTTGGAATTTTTGGAGATTACCCAACGTTAGATAAAATACAGAAAAAAGATATGGTATATGGGCGTTTTATAAATGAAAATGATATCAAAGAGAAGAAAAAAATATGTGTAATTGAAGAAGAAATATACAAGCAACTTTTTGATAAAGATGTAAACCCAATAGGAGCATATATTAAAATTAATAATATAAATTACAAAGTAGTAGGCATGTATAAACAGGGACAAGTAGGTAGCGGTGGCCCTCAAGGAAATATACATATTCCATTTACTACATATCAACAAGTTTACAATATGGGTGATAAAGTTGGTTGGATGATTATTACAGGAAAACCAGAATTTGATATAACTCAAATAGAGGCTGATGTTAAATTACTACTAAAAAATTTACATAAAGTACACCCTGACGATATTAGAGCATTTGGCAGTTTTAATTTGGGTAAAGAAATAGCAAAAGTAACAGGCTTTTTAACTGGAATGCAGTTTTTAACTTGGTTTGTTGGTATTGCAACTCTTATCGCAGGTGTTTTTGCCATTGGAAATATTTTATTAATTACCGTTAAAGAACGAACGAAAGAAATAGGAATTAGACGTGCTTTGGGAGCGAAGCCTTGGGAAATTAAACGTCAAATTATTTTAGAATCTGTGTTTTTAACAAGCATTGCAGGTGCTCTAGGAATAATTTCAGGAGGTCTGGTATTAATGCTTATTGATTTAACAATAGGGCAAGGACCAGATGCAGCATTAACAAACCCTACGGTAGATATACCTGTAATAATTATTGCTGCAATAACATTAGTAGTGTTGGGTACATTAATTGGACTAATTCCAGCACATACAGCCGTTAGTATAAGACCTATAGAAGCATTAAGAGAAGAATAAATTATATAAAAAAATAAACTGAAAATCAATACAAATGAAAAAAATATTAATATTTGGATCAATAGCAGTAGCACTTATTCTAGTTTTAGTTTGGTTTGGGATAAAAAATAGTAAATCTCCTATTCAATACGAAACAGAAAAACCATTTAAAACAAATATTGTTAGAAAAACAGTTGCTACAGGTAAAGTTGTACCTTTAGAAGAGGCTGAAATTAAACCTAAAGTATCGGGTATTATTGAAAAAATTTATGTTGAAGAGGGTGCAAAAGTAAAAGTTGGAGATTTAATAGCAACTATTAGAGTGGTTCCAAATGTACAAGCTTTAAATAGCGCGCAAGGAAATGTAAAAAATGCTCAATTAAGATATAATAATACGAAAATTTTATACGATAGAAGTAAAAAATTATTTGAAAAGGGCGTAATCTCTCGTCAAGAATTTGAGACAACAGAACTAAATTTTAACAGTGCAAAACAAGATTTAAATAATGCAAAAAATAATTTACAAATTATAAGAAAAGGATCTGCAGCAGGTATGGGAAGAACAGCAAACACCTATGTTGAAGCTGAAATTTCAGGAACAATTTTAGAGATCCCTGTACGTAAAGGTAATCAAGTAATAGAAAGTAATACGTTTAATGCAGGAACTACAATTGCAACCATTGCAGACATGACCAAAATGATTTTTGAAGGAAAAGTTGACGAAGCTGAAGTGGGTAAAATTAAAAAAGGGACTGTTCTAGAAGTTTCTTTGGGAGCCATAGAAAATAAAAAATATAAAGCTAAATTAAATTTTATTGCACCTAAAGGAACAGAAGAAAATGGGGCTGTTCAATTTAAAATTAAAGGAGATCTAACATTAGATGATGAGTTTTTTGTTAGAGCTGGTTATAGTGCAAATGCTGATATTGTTTTAGAAAAGAAAGATAGTGTTCTTTCAATAAAAGAAGCATTATTACAATTTGATAAAAAAACAGAAAAGCCATTTGTTGAAGTAAAAATAGGAGATCAGGAATTTGAGAAACGTGATGTGGAATTAGGTATTTCTGATGGTATTAATGTTGAAATTATTTCTGGAATTACACTAGATGATGAGATAAAAATTTGGAATAAGACATCGAAGAAAGATGACAAAAAAAGGGGTAGAAGAAAATAAATAATAAATTTACCAAAATTTTAAGAGCGTTTTAATTTAAATTAAAACGCTTTTTTTATATCTTTATATTCTTAACTTTTTAATATAAGAGATATTTAAGTTGTTTGAGTATATTAATGATTTTTGTCAGTCTAAAATTAAATTAAAAGTTAGAAATTTATAATATTAAATTTAAAAGTAAATAGGATATGGAGAGTCAGTTACTAGTTTTAAGTGATCTAAATTTTAATTTAGATGTTTGGAAAAGAGAGTTAAAATTTCAAGAAGGTGAAATGGATTATTTTGAGGAGAAGTTAGAACATATTGCAATGCGGAACCCTGAAAATGATGTTATGATTCAATTGGAAGGGTTTCAAAACAAAATAATTAGGGAACGCGAAGTAATGGGGCATTTAAGACATAAAATTAGAATGAAAAAGAGAGAGCTTGCTAAAACAAAATTTGAAAATAATTCAGGTGTTTTATTTCAAGAAAAACAAGTATTATTAAAAGATGAAATGAAAACATTTGTGAGAATGCACTATCAATTAAAAGAGTTGATGATGGATTTCTTCTTAAAAACATTAAACTAAAAAAGAGGCTGTCTGAAAAGTGTCATTCTGAATGTAAATGAAGAATCTCAAAAAATGATAACCATTTTATTATCAGATAAATAATATTTTTCGACTGCGCTCAAAATGACAAAATAATTACTTTTTAGACAGCCTCTTTTTATTGAAATTGTTTTGCAATTGTTGTTGCTTTTCTAGATTCGGAATAATCATAAAAACCTTCGCTAGATTTAATACCAAGTTTTCCAGCTTGTACCATATTCACAAGTAATGGACAAGGTGCATATTTAGGGTTTTTAAATCCGTTGTACATTACATTTAAAATAGATAAACATACATCTAAACCTATAAAATCGGCTAATTGTAATGGTCCCATTGGGTGCGCCATACCTAATTTCATTACGGTATCAATTTCATATACACCCGCAACACCATTGTATAAAGTTTCAATGGCTTCATTTAACATTGGCATTAAAATGCGGTTGGCTACAAAACCGGGGTAATCATTAACTTCTACAGGTACTTTATTTAAATTTTCTGAGAGCTTCATAATTGTTTTGGTTACTTCGTTAGAAGTACTGTACCCTCTAATAATTTCAACTAATTTCATTATAGGAACAGGATTCATAAAATGCATTCCAATTACTTTATCAGGACGATTTGTTACCGATGCAATTTTTGTAATTGAAATAGATGATGTGTTTGATGCTAAAATTGCATTTGTAGGAGCATCAGCATCAATTTGTTTAAAAATTTTAAGTTTTAAATCAACATTTTCAGTTGCAGCTTCAACAACTAAATCTACATTCTTTACTCCTTTTGCAATAGCAGTAAAAGTTGTAATGTTATTTAACGTTTGTTTTTTGTTCTCTTCTGTAATACGTTCTTTAGAAATTAAACGATCTAAATTTTTTGTAATATTAGTTAGACCCTTTTCTAGAGCCTCTTGTGAAATATCAATTAAATTTACTTTGTAATTGTTTTGAGCAAATACATGCGCTATTCCATTACCCATTGTACCAGCTCCTATTACTGCAATATTTTTCATACGTTTAAATTTTAATAATTATTTGATAATAAATTAATTATAAAATTGAGAACGTATGTATACACTACGTTCTCACATTAAAAATTTTAAACATTCCCTTTTGTAAATGTGATTTTAAAATTTATTAATGCTCGTTTCATAATTTATTGTTATAATGTTAATTTTCCTTTTAAATATGTAATTGCCTGCCCGCTCATTTCAACTCGTTCATTTAAGTGTTTACATTTTAAGATACCAACTCTTTTTGAAAGTTGAATAGCATTTAGAGTTGTTTTATTTAATTTTTTTGCCCAAAATGGAATTAATAATGTGTGTGCAGAACCAGTTACAGGATCTTCATTAATATTGAGTTTCGGGGCAAAAAATCTAGAAACAAAATCTACGTTGTACCCTTTTGAAGTCACAATAATTCCATTGGATTCTAATTTTGATAATAGGCTAAAATTAGGTGCTAAATTTGCAACATCTACTTCATTTTTGAGTTCTACCAATAATTTCCACTTTCCTTTATATGTTTTTAATATGGAAATATTTAAGGCTTTTTCTAAAATAGAAGGAGTTTTTATTTCATGAATTTCTTCTGAAGGGAAATTTAACGTGTACCAATCTTCATTTTTTTCTACGGTAAGTTTTCCACTCTTAGAATTAAATTCTAAAACTTTTTCTGAATAATTTAGTTCTGTAAAAATAATATGAGCAGCAGCCAATGTTGCGTGTCCGCATAAATCAATTTCACAAGTAGGAGTAAACCACTTAATTTCATAAAGATTATTTTTTTTTACAAAAAATACAGTTTCAGATAAGTTGTTTTCTTCAGCAATTGATTGCATTAATTCTGTTGAAATCCAAGCTGTTAGAGGGCAAACTGCTGCAGGGTTTCCCTTAAAGATTTGATTATTAAAAGCGTCAACTTGATAAATAGTCATATTATTAGAAATCGTTTATAATCATTTGAGCAACTCGTAGGGCTTCTGTGCCTTGTTCCAGCGTTACAATAGGAGTTGTATTATTGTTTATGGCTTCGGCAAATGTTTCTAACTCATCTAAAATGGCATTGTTGTTTTCAACTGTTGGATTTTCAAAATAGATTTGTTTTTTGATTCCTTCTGCATTTTGTAAAATCATATCAAAATCTCCTGGTTTTTCGGGTGCATCTTTCATTTTAACAACTTCAGTTGCTTTTTCAAAAAAATCAACTGCTATGTATGCATCACGTTGAAAAAAACGTGTTTTACGCATATTTTTTAGTGAAATTCTGCTAGCTGTTAAATTTGCAACACAACCATTTTTAAATTCAATACGAGCATTTGCAATATCAGGTGTATCACTAATTACTGAAACTCCACTTGCACTTATATGTGATACTTCCGAATTAACAACACTTAAAATAATATCAATATCATGAATCATTAAATCTAACACTACAGGAACGTCAGTACCCCTTGGGTTAAATTCAGCCAGTCTGTGAGCTTCTATAAACATAGGTTTATGTATTGATTTTTTTACGGCAGTAAAAGCCGGATTAAATCGTTCTACATGTCCAACTTGCCCTTTAACATTATGTAATTTTGAGAGTGCTACCAAAATGTTTGCTTCTTCAACAGTTTTTGTAATGGGCTTTTCAATAAAGATATGTTTTCCTTTTTCAATAGCCTCTTTAGCACAATCAAAATGTGAAAGGGTAGGAGTTACAATATCAACAACATCAACAGCATCAATTAACTCTTTAACAGTTTCAAATGATTTATAACCAAACTCTTTTTCAACTTTTTTAGCATTTTCTTTAATGGGATCATAAAAGCCTATGAGATTGTATTTATTAGATTGATTTAATAATTTTAAATGAATTTTACCAAGATGACCTGCACCTAAAACACCTACTTTAAGCATCATAAGAATATTTATTTTTAGATAAACAAAAGTAAGAATCTTTAGGCATTTATTACTATTTTTATGAATTCAAATTTGATTAATTAGTGGAAGATACAAACAAACATAAAGGGCTTAGAAATCAATTGGTAAAAATAATTGAAGAGAAAGGTATTGTTGATAAAAATGTATTGAATGCAATTTCCAACGTTCCTCGTCATTTGTTTATGGATTCTGGTTTTGTTCATTTTGCTTATCAAGACAAACCATTTCCTATAGCTGCTAACCAAACAATATCTCAACCTTATACCGTAGCTTTTCAGACGGAATTACTAGAGGTAAAACCAAATCAAACTATTTTGGAAATAGGTACAGGGTCTGGATATCAAACAGCTATACTGCTTGAAATGGGAGCAAAAGTGTTTACAATTGAAAGACAGAATGAATTATTTAAAAAAACAAAGTTGTTCTTACCTAAAATAGGATATAAACCCAAAAAAATAATTTTTGGTGATGGTTATAAAGGTTTACCTGAAAATGCTCCTTTTGATGGAATTGTAGTAACTGCCGGAGCTCCTTTTGTTCCAAAAGCATTATTAGCGCAATTAAAAATAGGAGGTAGGCTGGTAATTCCTGTTGGAGAGGAAACTCAAATAATGACTTTATTTGTTAGAACGGGTGTTAAAGATTTTGAGAAACAGGAATTAGGTAATTTTAGGTTTGTACCATTGTTAAAGAAAAAGAATTAAGTTTTAGCTAATTGTATTTAGTATCAAATTGTCCATTCCATTTTCCTTGAACTTTTAAAACCTGCTCAATAATCTAGCTCCCGCACGATTGTATCGTGTGGTTCTATTCTAGTTAAAGTTTCTAAATACTACAATATTTTCCAATAATCCTTTTTCACCAGCATAATCTATAGCACTGCTGTAAATATAACTTTCAGCTTTAAACACTAAACCTTCTTTAACAGGGTTTTGATGAATATAATTAACTTTCTCTTTAATTACATTATTACTCCACAATTCAATTGGTTTATTATCATGCCTCCAAAATTGATACTTTTTAACATTTGATGATTTATTTGCAGCTTTCTTAAATTTATCTAGCAGAAATTCTTTCCTACTTTCATTTGTGTTTTCTTCAATTTCCTTTACAATAGTTTTACTTGTAAACCGTTTAAAATCTCCCAGTAATAGTTCTGGTTTTTCTCCATTAATACTTCTAAAAATTAAATGTACGTGGTTTGTCATAATACACCAAGCAATTATTTCCATTCCTTTTTGTTGCTGACAATATTTTAGACTCTCAATTAAAATGTTTTTATACACATTTCTAGTAAAAACGTCTAACCAATATACTACTGCAAAACTGACAAAATATAATCCTTCTGGATTGTGAAATTTGTAATTCCGACTCATAAGATAAAAATACTGTTTTTTAATTTAAGTAATTTACATTTACCACACGATACAATCGTGCGGGAGCGGGGATAATAAGTGTATCGACACATAATAATATATATCTATGAGCTCATTTGGTAAAAAATTGACAGAATGTAGAAAAGTGAAAAACCTATCTCAAAAAGAGTTAGCGAAGATTTTTAATACGTCTCATACCACTATTGGTAAGTACGAGCGTGATGAGATGATACCTTCTATTGAAGCTGCTAAAAAATTAGCGAAGATTTTAGAGACTACTGTTGGTTATTTACTTGGAGAAAATGATAATGCAGATTTATTTAAAGATCCTAAAATGCTACAAAGATTTCAGGATATTTCTAACCTTGAAGATAAAGACAAAGAGTGTCTTTTAACTACGGTTGACCATTTTATCAAGGCTTCTAAAATTAGTGCTATGTAAAAAAACCACCTCCTTTTTTAATAGAAAGTGGCTTTGGTTTATATTTATTGTTAAGTTACTCACGGATTACAAATCCGCGCAATCGGGTTACTTATTTCTTTTGGATGCATTCATAAAAACCTATACCATAATTATCATTAAGACTTTGTATATTATATTTTTCATATCCAAGTAACTTCCATCTCCTATCTTTATCAAATACTAATACTTTTGACATAAATTGTCTTATTTGTAAAAATTTAGAATTTGTATTAAAAGATACATTCTGTTTACCATAATCTTTATAATTTAACATTAAGGCAGTAGAATCCATATAAGGAGTCATTTTAGTTTTATCTACAATATATTTAACCTTATAATAGTAAGAAGAATTACATTTTTTTCTATCCTGAACATGTAAATCACCAATTTCACTAAATTCCAAAGGATAATCGCTCTTCTCATTATATATTTTCTTGAGTTTCTTCCTATATCCCTCTTTACCATACTTCTTTAAACTTTTCTTCGGTGTATTATTTACAAAATATTCAACATCACCTTCATTAAATGCTGTATAGTCCCTATTGATCCTATTCTCTATATCGGTAATGGTTAATTTAGGTGAACAACCAAAGCTAGTACCAAATATTATAAAACAAATTAGTAGTTTTCTCATTTTGTTAGATTTTTTTTAATCAATATTTATGTGTAGAAATATCAAACATTACTCTTTTAGTTATAATTGGTTTAACTTTTTCTCTAAATGTTGCAGTAGCATTTGCGCTCCATCTTTGCTGCATTGTTCCATGATTTGCCATTGAAGTAGGAGTTAAATATGTAACAGCTTTAGTGAGAACCTTACCTATTGTTCCTAAAATTTTTTCAATAACTATATTTTGTGCTTGACCTTTTGCAATATGTTGTGCAAAAGGAATCAGACCAGTTTTGTTTTTAGAAACAGCACCTTTGTTATTGATCCCCATGAATTCAGATTGTAATTTTGACTTTGTTAAATTAATAACTCTATTTTTATTATCGTCCATAGCATTACCATCTTCAACTCCTGCTTTATCTACCAAATCACGTGAAACTTCACTTAAATAAGTTTCCTGTTGTGCTTTAATTTGACCACTTTCTGATATATTTTTTCTTTTAGTTCCAAAAAAGTCTCCTCCTAAATTTTCATATTTATCTTTTATATCTTTAGGTACAGGCCCCATAAGATTAAATCGTAAACCATCTTTTCTAGCAGCCATTCCTATAGCTTCATCCCCTTTACCATCAAACCATTTTACTACACCATCTTTTAATCTTTTAATCCAATCCGTAGGAGCCATTCCATCAGGGTCAATGAAGTAAATTGGATTATTAAAAGCATAATTATAAGGCGAATGTCTTCTCATCTGTTCTGCTAATGGGTCAAGGTTCATCCATCTACCTAAAGCTGGGTCGTAATTCCTAGCACCAAAGTCATAAGTATTCAGCGATTGGAAACTCTCATCAAATTCTTTACCTCCAAACATATATTTATGGTGGGTTCCGTTTATGTTAGCATTATACCCTTTATGTTCAAGTCCAAAGGGATAGTAACTACCCGTCTTTTTTGAGAGCTTTTGCCCTTTTTTTGAATGTATCTGCCTAAGATTTGGTATAGTGTCGATATGTAGTTTTAAACATCCCATAGCTTTGTTTCAAAGTTAAATAAATGGTAAAAAGTGACCTAATATTTTTTATGATTATTTAAAATTGGAATGATTTATGTATCTTTGTTTCTATAAATACTTCATTATTATGGGAGCGCTAGAATTAAGAGAAAAATGGGTACAATCCATTAGTACTGTAGACGAACGTTTTTTACGTATGGTTGATGCACTTTATGAAGGTTACTTTAAAAATGAAACTGTAGCTTTTCATCCTGATGGCTTACCAATGTCTCGTAAGGAATATAAGACGGCTTTATCTGTTGCTGAAAAGCAAATAGAAAAAGGAGATTATATTTCTGTAGAAGAGTTTGAAAAAGAACAATAGTGGATGAAAGTAAAAGTAAGTAAAGTTGTTTGGACCCTCCAAGCACGAGAAGCCTTAAATGCTATTTTAGATTACAGATACTCCAAAATTCCTTCTGCAAGAAAAATTGTACGCAAAGATATTATTGACGCCTCTAAAGGCGTTATTTTTATTGATCAATTTCAGCAAGATGAAATTTCTCCCGAATACAGAAGGATTATAGTAAGAGATTATAAATTAATTTATAAAGCTGAAAAAAGCATCATTTATGTTTTAAACGTGGTTTGTACAAAAGCTGAAAAAGGAAAACCATCCTAAACTGAATGATTTTTTATTAGAAATGTTATTCTAATTCCATAGTTGTTTCTGATTTCATTACTTCCGCTATATCTGGTCTTAAGAGTTTTATTTCTTTATCAAATATTTTCTGTATTGAAGGAGCTACCCAGTATTGACAATCATCAGGAGGGGTCATACCAACATCCATGTGATCAGAATAATCACTAGACATTAAATAGTGCTCATTAATTGTAAAAATATAAGCGAAATGTTGGGCAAATATATTGTTTAGATCTTTTAGTAAAACATCTAATTTTTCAACTCTATCCTTGAGATAAATTTCATTATCATTATCGAGTAAATTATGATAGAAGTTATAATGAGTATGATCATTACATCTATCACGAATTTCTTTATATCTATTATCTTTCTGTAGAAGAAATGTTATTGAACTTAAGCTATCATCTTCTTTAATGTATTTCGAAATAATTCTGTATTCAGGAATCGTCTCTTTTCCTTTAACCCAATTATTAATTTTACCTACAACAATGTTATCTATGTTATGGTTGTTTTTTATATACAAATTAGTGTAAACATTAATTAAAGTAGCATCAAAATATTTTCTCAATAATGCATACGAATCATTAATACGCCCCTTCTGTAAAATAATTTTTATTGATTCTAATGTTCCTTGAATAGATGAGTAAGCATAGGTATCAATATTGATAAATGATAATGTAGCTCCAGATAACCAATTCATAATTCCAAACGAAAGAGATTCGTAAAAATTAATATAATTATCTAGTTTATTAAACACCTCATGTTTCGTATAATTTTCACCTAATTTTTCTTCTGGTGTTAAGCTTCTAATGTCCATATTAATTAGTCATCCCTTAAAAACAATTAGATTATTGATAATCAGTTGATAAACTCTTTCAATAAGTTTTTAAAACTGCAAGCAAATACGTATCTTAGTAAAAAAGCTTGCAGATATGGTTGGTAAAC
>JAKIVA010000098.1 GCA_021647265.1 Lutibacter sp. | reverse complement strand
AAAGTAATATGTTAATTTTTTTCATGATATTTATTTTTAAGTTTTAAAATTTAACAAATTCAACCCTACGGTTATTTGCTTTTCCTTCTGGTGTACTGTTATTATCTAAAGGTTTGCTTTCTCCAAAACCATTAGATTTTAATCTGCTTGATGAAATTCCCATACTAATTAACTTATCCATAACTGTTTTACCTCTTGCTTTAGATAATGTCATATTGGTTTCATCACTACCATCACTATCGGTATGTCCTTCAACACTAAAATTAACCGTTGGGTTGTCAACCATTAATTGATATATTTTATTAATAGGTCCTATACTCTCAGTTTTTAACGTTGCTTTATTTACATCGAATTTAATACCGTTTACAATAATTTTCCCTTCTGATAATACACGGTCATAATATTTTACGCCGCCTTTGGAAATACGAAAATTTTTGAGGTATTGATTCCCTTTCTGAGATTTTATAGTAAATCCCCAAGGGTTACCTTCTAGATGAGGGATGTTGATTAATCGAGTGTCATCCATATAGGCTTTAAATTTCCCTTTAGTATAGGCAATGGAAATATGTCTCCATTGTCCTATTGGTTCTTCAGCCCAACTTAAAGCTTCCGTGCCAGGATAACGCTTGTCTGTATCTTCAAATTCAATTCCATTTGGATAAACCGTAAAATTTCCTACTAGACCTTTTCCCCATTGATTCTTTTTATCTATGAAAGAAATGAAAAATCTATTACTAGTGGTATGTCCTTTTTCAAACCATACATCAAATTCAATGGTGAATACTTCGGGTAAATAATCTTCAGTAGCATTTTTTAAATAGGGAATTATATCTCCTCCTCTATCAATAAACATGATGACATTTTCTCCATTTACATTGGCTATTTCTGCAGAACCTTTATATAAATCCCAACGGCTTGGGAATTCACCATTTTCTTCATCAGGGCTTGGACCATCTTCAAAAATAACGGTGTCACCTGGCACAAAATCAAACTTGCTCCAAACTACAGTGGGCTCGTTTGATTTTGCTTTAGCTTCATTAGAATTTGTAGATTCTGAATTATTTGCACCTTTTTCATTTTTGTTGCTATTTCCCTCTTTCCCATTTTCTTTATCCTTTTTCTTGCCTTTATTCTTTCCATCTAAAACACCTTCGGCTTTATCAAACTCTTTGTCAATTTTTTTATTTACGCGTCTTTCAGCACGTTTATCTGCTTCTCTTTCTATTTTTTCTTTTGCTTTTTTTGCTAATTTTTTAAAAAATTGGGCTTCTGTTTGTTGTGGTACAAATAGGAATAATCCTAAAACAAACAAAACTTTGAAGAATATGCTCGTCTTAAAATTAAGTGTGTGTTTTTTCATGATTTTATTTTTAGCGTTTAAAATGTGGTTTTATTTTTATGTAAAGTTAAACTCTATGCAAGAGTTTTGCTTCATAAAAAAGGATGATTTACCTCACCCATAAGGGTGATTGTGTATTGCTTTTGATAGCAATAATCCAATTTTGAAATTTATTGTGTTATAAAGCTAAAAAATGAAGTGGTTGAAATATTAACGTGAATTTTATATAACTAAAATAGTCAAATAATTAAAAAGGTGGTCTTTAAAGCAATATTGTCATTCCTGCGTAGGCAGGACTTCCAATAGATTCCTGCGTAGGCAGGAATGACAGGGTTTTCAAAATAAAACAACTACATAGTTGATAATGTATTATATCAAATCTACGTTATATTAGACTAAAATAATTTTAAATAGTACTAATTTTTTTAATGGCTTGAATTCTGTTTTTAACATCTAATTTAGAGTAGATATTTTTTATATGTGTTTTTATGGTATTGTTTGAAACAAACATTTTTTCGGAGATTTCAGCATTACTAAGTCCGTTTGAAATATGTTGCAACACTTCTATTTCTCTTTTTGAAAGTCCAAATTCACTAAAATTTTCATTAATTTTTTCAGTTTCAATAAACGTTTTATTTGTTGCTTTTTCTTTTAACTCATTTATTTGAATTAGGTAGTTTTGTAATTCAGAATTTTTATTTTCTAGTTCTAAATCAGAATTTTTTCTGTATAAACGAAGTAAATATAGCAACACAATTATACTTACTAAACCTAATGAAGAAATTATAATTAACTGGTTAAAGTTGGTTTTTGCTTTATCTTTACTTAATTCATTCTCTTTCGCTAACTGTTGTATTTGCGCATCTTTTTTTGCAGTTTCATATTCAACTTGTGTACTAATAATACTTTTTTGTGATGCTTCATTTACTATACTATCCTTAAATGCTGTTGCAATTTTATAAGAATCTAGTGCTTTTTTATAATTTTTAGTTATTGTATAATAATCTACCAATGCATTGTAACGAGGCTGTCTGAAAAGGCAGTCTTTTTTTTTTTGGAAAAAAGCAAGAGATTGATTATTTTCATGGAATGAAATCAAAAGCGGTATTCAAGACTTATAATCAAGATCAATTAAGTTTACTACCTCCAAGTTACGATGAATTAGTACCAAAGAATCATCCTGTTCGTATAGTAAATCATATCATAGATAATGTAGACATTAGCACTTTAGAAGCAACTTATAAAGGAGGTGGCACTTCAAGTTATCATCCACGAATGTTATTAAAAGTAATCATT
>JAKIVA010000057.1 GCA_021647265.1 Lutibacter sp. | reverse complement strand
TACTTACAAAATATAAAAATTTATTTATGACAATTGCAATAGGTAATGATCACGCAGGTACTGAGTATAAATTTGAAATTATAAAACATTTAGAAAATAAAGGTATAAAGGTTTTAAATTTTGGTACTAATACAAATGATAGTATGGATTATCCAGATGCAATTCATCCTGTGGCAGAAGCTGTAGAAACTAATAAAGCTACATTTGGAATTATTTTATGTGGTAGTGGTAATGGAGCGCAAATAACAGCTAATAAACACCAAGGTGTTAGAGCTGCGCTTTGTTGGAATAATGAATTGGTTTCCCTTGCCAGACAACATAATAACGCTAATATTTTAAGTATTCCTGCTCGTTTTGTATCATTACATCAAGCATTAGGTTTTGTAGATATATTTTTAAATACACCTTTTGAAGGAGGAAGACATCAAACACGTGTTGACAAAATACCAATAGATTGTAATTAAAATACAGCTAATGTAATTTATAAATTCTATTAATGTTAAAAATTTTAATTAAATCTTTTTCAGAATTAACCACAAAAGAACTGTACAAAATTTTACAATTACGAAGTGAAGTTTTTGTAGTTGAGCAAAATTGTGTGTATCAGGATATTGATGCTAAAGATCAAAAAGCTTTACACGTAATAGGTTATAAAAATAATAATATAATTGCATATACTCGTATTTTCAAACCTGGAGATTATTTTTTAGAAGCAAGTATTGGTAGAGTTGTAGTAAAACAAACTGAACGAAAATTTAATTATGGGCATCAAATAGTAAAAGCTTCCATTAAAGCTATTAAAACTAATTTTAAGGAAACTACTATTAAAATATCTGCACAAACCTATTTAAAAAAGTTTTACGAATCACATAATTTTAAACAAATAGGTGACGAGTATTTAGAAGATGGAATTCCACATATTGCTATGATAAAAAAATAAAAATCGTAATATTATTCAGTAACCTTAATAACTCGTTCAACAGTATCTAATTTAGAAAGTGTTAAACGTACAATACTATTTTTTTTAGCAACCAAATCATGAGGCATATTCGCCTCCAATGAAACTAAATCACCTTTTACCAAATTATAAATAGTTCCTTTTACACCAAAATCAATAGCACCTTCAAAAATTTCAACAGTAATAGGAAAAGAAGTTTTATGTTCTTTCATTTGTTGATTTTCTTTAAAAACTATTCTTATTTCTTTTGTTGAATCAGTTTCAAATAAAACTGAGATAGCAGGTTTTAATTCGTTGTAAATTACATTTTCTATTAATGAAGATTTTTTCATATCGAAAGCAATAAATATTATTATAAATAAACGATAAATATACTCAATAGTTTTTTATATTTTAGCAACAAAATAATTTAAACTTATTTATTAAAATTATGGCAGACGATAAAGAAAAAGCAGCAAAATTAAAAGCATTACAACTTACGTTAGATAAGTTAGATAAATCTTATGGAAAAGGAACTGTAATGAAAATGGGAGATATGGCAATAGATGATATTGATGCTATTTCAACAGGTTCATTAGGGTTAGATTTAGCTTTAGGAGTTGGTGGTTATCCGCGTGGTAGAGTTATTGAAATTTACGGACCAGAATCATCAGGTAAAACAACGTTAACGTTACATGCAATTGCTGAAGCTCAAAAAGCCGGAGGTATTGCCGCCTTTATTGATGCTGAACATGCTTTTGATCGTTTTTATGCTCAAAATTTAGGTATTGATGTAGATAATTTAATTATTTCTCAACCCGATTACGGTGAACAAGCATTAGAAATTACAGATAATTTAATAAGTTCAGGTGCTATTGATATTATTGTAATAGATTCAGTTGCCGCATTAACACCAAAAAGTGAAATTGAAGGTGAAATGGGAGACTCTAAAATGGGATTGCACGCCCGTTTAATGTCACAAGCACTTCGTAAATTAACAGGTACCATTCATAAAACAAATTGTACTGTTATCTTTATAAATCAGTTACGAGAAAAAATAGGTGTAATGTTTGGTAATCCTGAAACAACTACAGGGGGTAATGCATTAAAATTCTATGCTTCTGTTCGTTTAGATATTCGTAGAAGAACTCAAATTAAAGATGGAGATAAAGTTATTGGTAACAGTACGAAGGTTAAAGTGGTAAAAAATAAAGTAGCACCACCGTTTAGAATAGCTGAATTTGACATTATGTATGGCAAAGGTATTTCTAAAACAGGTGAGATTTTAGATTTAGGTGTTGAGTTCGGAATTGTTAAAAAAAGTGGTTCATGGTTTAGTTATGGCGATACCAAATTAGGTCAAGGACGTGATGCTGTTAAAGCTTTAATTCAAGATAATCCAGAATTAGCAGACGAACTAGAAACAAAAATTAAAGAAACTATAAATAGTAAAGAATAATAAGAAATACATTTTTTAAATAAGCTGTATGAAAAACTTATAAAAATAGTCATTCTGAACCTGCTGCTGGTAGGTTCGGGTTGATGTAAAATCACTTTCTCTTTTATTTTTTTGAAGCTATTTCCCGCTATCCGTTAAAGTTTTTTGGTAAAACACCAAAAAAGCTGTCACTGCTATCGGGGCTAAAATTGAATTGTTATTTTTATCAATTTATTTGTCAAATTTCCATCAATTTTCATTTGAATCTATTTTAGATTAACTTTTATTTAAATTTAAAAAATATGAAAATGTGTTTTCATATTTTCTTTTCCGTTTTTCTCTAAATTTATCTGATAATTGTAAAATATTATCAGCAAGTAATGGACTTGCTCCACTCAATACTGAAATTAATAAAGGAGAAAGCCCTTGAACAAATCCAAAATATGCAGAGCCGATTCCAACAGAATATTTTATTATGTTTTTTACGGACTTTGCAAGAATTTCATTTTGTAGTTCTTGATATTTATGGAACTCTGGTATTATTTTTTTGCCGATTAATTTATTTATTTCAGATATGTCATTAAAATCAAAATTGGTTTTAACAATGTTATTAATTTCTGGAAATAGTCCCTTTCTTAATTTGTATAGCTCATTGATACATCTTTCCTTATAATTAAGGATTTCAGAAATTGAAATTTGTCTTAATTGGTTGTCTGTAATAAAAATATTGGAAGATTTAAAAAGTAAATTATTTAAATTCATTAATTTATAATCATTTGAATTATTCCACTCGTTATTAAAATCTATATCACTATTTTTTTTTGACTTTACAATTTTATGTTGATAATAATTATGAATACTGTCATCAATTATAATCGGAATTAGGTTAAACTTTTCAGTTAGAGCTAATTTTTTATTCACTTTAGCAACAATACTGAAAAATTGTCTTTCATATTCATATTGGAGGTTATCCGTATCATTTCTAAATGTTGAATTATATTTTATTTGTGGAAAATGTTTAAAAGTTGTGAGCTCTGGGAATGATGGACTCGGAATAAACATATCTGGGGTTTTTGATATTTCATTTACAAATAGTGGTTTTAGAATATCAATTGAATCAGAATCACTAACATCAAAGTCATATGCTATTTTTAATGGAATAGCATTTTTTATATAAAAATCAGTGCTTTTATAATCTATAATTTTTATATGATCTTTGTTTATTGCTTTTTCAAATTTTTCAAATAACCTTTCTTCTTTTTTTTGGAATTCTTTACCTTTAAAATATGGTAAAACATCGGTTAATATTATTGGGTCAAAAGGGTATAATTTAGAATTTTTAGGTATTCTTAAAACACTTGCTATTGCTAGACTTCCTTCAGGTACTTCAGGTTCTTTTACGTGATTATATTTTTTTAGAAGTTTATGACCATCTAAACTGTACAATATCTTTCTATCTTTCTCAATTTGATATCTGTAGCAAATTGCCCCTTTTTCTAGAAAATAATTATTATCCTCTGGAGGAGTGAAGTGAAGTTCATCAAAAATTAGTAATAATCTTTTTAATTGTAAATCATTTAAAGGCTTATGATGTACTATTGAACCTTTTAAACCTTTATCAATATCAAACATATTTTATCGAAATATTACAATTTTTATTCTTTTACTGTATTCTGTTGTTTCTCGTTTCGTAATATTTTACCTAACATCCAATAAACAGTTAGCTGTAATTAGAAAAACCTTCCTAACTTATCATTTAACGGAATGGATAAGTCAATAAATTCAAACTTTAAATTGTGAGATTTCCTTAAAGGCTGAATTATTTTCCTTAATGATTTTCTGTCTTTTGTAATATAAGCATCAATATTTCTATTGTGAATTTGAGAGAATAGTTTAATATCATTAATTATTACTTTCCGCTGTTCAGATTCTCTTAAATTCTCATTGCTTTTTAGTTCAGCAAAAAAACTTCCTGCGATTTTAGCATCGGCATAATCAAATTCTAATAAACGAAAAACATTTAGTGAAAGTAAGTTATCTGGATTATCACCAACAGCGTATTCGCTAACAACGATGGTTGACAAATACATTTCTATCCTATTCTCTAAAAAATATTCATAATAGTCAACTGCATTTTAATGAAAGTCTGCGTCTAATTTCAATAAGTGAATACAAAAAGAACTATCCAAAAGTACACTTTCTACCCCTTTCATATTCCCTCTGTTTTTATACCATTCAGCCAAGCATCAACATTTGTAATTTGACTCAAATTTGTAGACGCTTTTTCAATCACTTTTTCCAAAAGAGATTTATCAAAAACAGGTTTATATTGAATAAATTCTACTAATTTTAAATCTGTCAATGAATCGTCTTCAAGACTCTTTTTGCCACGGACTTTAATACCATATGGTTTATATGTTTTCTTTTCACCATCCATAATCTGCTCTTTAGTTGCAGATATAGTAAGGTTTCCATATTTTTTTGTGCTTATATGTAAATTTGGAGTTTTTCCTCCTTCTTGATAAATTTCTCCATAAAGATAAAATTCACTTTCATAAAAAGTGGGCGCAATCATTTCAAAATTTGTAGTGTAATCTATGGTAAGAGATGATTCTTTTGAAATGGAATTATTAAATTCGATAACATAACCCTTCTCAATAGCTTTTTTTTGAAACTTATCAATTATTGATTGTCTTTTATAATCTAAAAAATCAAGATTATTTCTATTTTTTATTTCACTAGTTAATCCATTGAATAAAATAACAGCTGTAATCGGCAAAAAGAATTTATGTTTAGCAGACCCTTCTTCTATATCATAAGAAATATGTGGTCGATTTTGTTTTTCTTTACGGTTAGGATATAAAAATGATTCGACATCTGATATAAAATCTTTTACTTCATTTATATCAATATCTTTAGGACTTAAAGTGTTGCCCTTATTTGTAACTCTTAATTCTATATACCCTTGTTCTTCCACGTGTCTAAAATACAAATTTACTGAAAATAATAAACTACGGTTAACAATGTATATAAAAATAGTGAGAAAAGTACATAATATTAAGGTTTGTGTATTTGTGTTTAACTGAAAAGTAAATGTATTTTAACCTGCTACTTTTCATATACTCACCGATTTAGTTGTTATTTAAATATATCTTAGACCTGTTAGGTTTTCAAAACCTAACAGGTCTTTTAATTTTTCACATTCCAGTACTTCCAAACCCACCAGAACCTCTATCTGTTTCATTTAAAACATCTACCTGTTCCCATACTGCACGCTCGTGTTTTGCAATTACCAATTGTGCAATTCGTTCACCATTGTTTATCACAAAATTTTCATTAGACAAATTCACTAAAATTACACCAATTTCACCTCTATAATCAGCATCAATAGTTCCAGGAGAATTCAAAACTGTTATTCCTTTTTTTGCTGCCAAACCACTACGTGGACGAACTTGCGCTTCAAAACCTACAGGTAAAGCAATAAATAACCCAGTTTTAACAATAGCTCTCTCTAAAGGTTTTAGTGTAATTTCTTCTGAAATATTTGCACGTAAATCCATTCCTGCTGATGCAATGGTTTCATAACTAGGGTTTTCATGTTTAGATTTATTGATAATTTGTACTTTCATTGTTATAAGTTATAAAATTAATTTATTTGACGTTTTTTTCTTTGATTGCAACAATTCGGATTCTTTTATAATCAGCAACCCACTTTCCATTTATAAAACATGCTACTTTTATTTTTTCTTGTACTTCGTTTTTAATTTCTTCTATATGTTTGGTTGTAACATTTTCAAAAAAAGAGTTGGCAAACATAGAAATCCAATCTTTAATTCCAGTATTTTTTTTAGCTAATTCTGTAGGTCTATCAAAATGTTGACCCATAAGCACTCTAAATCCAGCTGATTCTAGTTTGGTTGTATATTCAGCAATAGAAGGAAAATACCATAATTGTAATTTTGATTGCTTTAAATATCCACGTTTTTCCAAAGAAATTCTTAATTGATTAATAATTTTTTGAACATTTCCTTTTCCTCCAAATTCAAGAACAATTTTACCATTATCATTTAAATTTTTATACATACTTTTTATAGCTCCTTCGTAATTTGTAACCCAATGAAGTACAGCATTTGAAAAAATAGTGTCAAACTTTTTGTCAAATGTAAAATTTGAAGCATCAGCAACTATAAATTCTATATTTTTAAATTTAGATTTAGCATCAGCTATCATTTCTGGTGATTTATCTAGTCCAATAACCTCATTTACAAATTCGCTAATTTTAAAAGTTAATTGCCCTGATCCACATCCTAAATCTAATATTCTTTCTTCTTTTTTAGGATTCATAAGTTCAATTAAATTTTCACCATAATTATAAACAAAAGAATGTTTGTTATTATAAAGTTCTGGATTCCACGTTGTAGTATTATTCATTATTTACTTACTAATTATCGTTTAATAATTGCTAGTAATTCCTTTTTTTCATTCCAAAAAATTAAAACTCCAAATGCCAATACGAGCCCAGTAGAAACTATATAATTTTCTCTAAAAAACTCAAATGAAATAAATGAAATTAAGATAGAAACAATTAAATAACTTCCAGATTTTTTTAAGTTATAAGGAACAGGGTAATGCTTTTTACCAATAAAGTAAGAGAGAACCATCATGGTTCCGTATGCCGCAAGTGTAGCCCAAGCTGATGCTATAAATCCAATTTTTGGAATTAAAACCAAGTTAAGAATTATTGTTATTAAAGCTCCTGTTATTGAAAATAACATAGCATAACGTGTTTTATCGGTAAGTTTATACCAAATAGCTAAATTGTGATAAACACCTAAAAATAAATTTGCCAGTAAAATAATAGGTACAATAACTATAGCTTCCCAATATTGTTGATTTATAAATAGTTGTTTCAAAAAATCAATAAAAACAACAATACCAACAAAAACCAAAGATCCTATAATTATGAAATAGTTTAAAATTCTTGCATAAATTTCTTTTGCATTTTTATGATCGGAATGATTAAAAAAGAAAGGTTCAGCACCCAATCTGAATGCCATGATATATAAATTCATAAAAATTGCAAGTTTATAGCAAGCCGCATAAATACCCATCGTATTTTTATCAATCATTTTACCAATTAAAATTTTATCTAAATTTTCATTAATAACATACGCAACTCCGGCAACAGCAATTGGCCAACTGTACGAAATCATTTTTTTGAATAAAACAGTGTTAAAATTCCAGTTGAATTTTAATAAATAAGGTAGCAATAGTAAAAATGAAATAGTACTTCCAACAATATTTGCTATAAATATAAAGTTTACAATATAGGTGCTGTTAAAAGCATTTTCTAAAAGTTGAGGTATTGATTTTCCTTCATTTAAAAATTGAGGAATAAATTTTAAGAAAACCAAATTAATACTAACTATAACACCAACATTAATTAATTTAATAATAGCGTATTTAATAGGCCTGTTTGAAGCACGTAAATAGGCAAATGGTATTACCGCCAAAGTGTCTAAAGCCATAATGCCAATAAAAAGTTTTAACTGAAGAGGGTTTTGGGTAAAATCAAAAGCAGTTATAAAAAAATTTGAGAATAAAAAAGTAACAAAAACAAAAAGCATTGCTAAAAAAAAGACACTAATAAAAGCCGTAGAAATTAAAGAATCCTTTTTTTCTTCAGATTTATAAAACCGAAAGAAAGCTGTTTCCATTCCAAAAGTTAGAAGCACAGAAAAAAGAGCTGCCCAAATATAAAAATTAGTGTTTTCAGCATAATTATTTGTAGGCAAAGCATCCGTATGAACACGAACCAATAAAAAATTAATTACGCGAGGTAAAACAGCAGCAATTCCGTAAATTATAGTGTCTTTAAAAAACCGTTTAAGTGCGTTCAAAAGTGAATTATGGTATAAAAATTAACCGTATAAATGTACAAAAGTTTTTCTGTTTATTCATTAAGATTAAAACTAATACAAAGTACTAATTTTCACTTTAATAATTGTTAGGTACTAATGTTTTGGTCTTAATCTTAGTTTGTTTACATTTGAATTCTAAATACTTTATAAATGAATAAAATCCCTAAAATTGCCGTTTTTGGTGGTGGAAGTTGGGCAACAGCCATTGTAAAAATGTTATGTGAAAATTTACAGGAAGTTGGTTGGTATATGAGAAATCAAAGTACTGTAGATTATATTAAAGAAAACAATCATAACCCTAATTATTTGAGTTCTGCCGAGTTTACTATTGATAAATTGTATTTATCTAGTGATATTAATAAAATGGTAAAATATGCTGATATTTTAATTTTTGCAATACCATCGGCTTTTTTAAAAACAGAATTAGATAAAATAGTAGAAGATTTTTCTTCTAAAATTGTTTTTTCAGCTATCAAAGGTATTGTACCTGAAAGCGGTTTAATTGTAGGTGAACATTTTTATAAAAATCATAAAATCCCTTATGAAAATATTGGTGTTATTGCGGGTCCTTGCCATGCTGAAGAAGTTGCTATGGAACGTTTATCTTACTTAACCATCTCGTGCAGAGATCTTAAAAAAGCAAAATTATTGAGTACATATATTTCAAGTAGGTATATTAAAACTAAAATTTCTGATGATATTATAGGTACTGAATATGCTGCAATGTTAAAAAATATTTATGCAATTGCTGCAGGTATGGCTCATGGACTAGGTTATGGAGATAATTTCCAGTCGGTATTAATGTCAAACTCTATTCGTGAAATGAAGCGTTTTATTAAAAAAGTTCATAAAATGAAACGGAATATTAATAACTCTGCTTATTTAGGAGATTTGTTAGTAACAGGCTATTCCGTTTTTAGCAGAAATAGAATGTTTGGAAATATGATTGGAAAAGGGTACACAGTAAAAAGTGCAATAATGGAAATGAGTATGATTGCTGAAGGCTATTATGCTGCCAAAAGTGCTTATTTATTGAATGAAAAAAATAAAGCAAAAACACCCATTATAAATGCGGTTTACGCAGTGTTATATCAAAATAAAAACCCAAAACCAATTTTTAAAAAATTAACCGAACAATTAGATTAACAGTAAGTTATTTATTTTATACATAAAAAATATTGTATATAACCGAGAAATAAAACTACCTTTGTACTTTAATATATTCTATTTATAAAAATGAAAAAAGGGACAGTAAAATTTTTTAACGAATCTAAAGGATTTGGATTTGTTACAGAAGAAGGTTCAAACACAGACTATTTTGTACACATTTCAGGCTTAATTGACGAAATTAGAGAAGGCGATGTAGTTGAATTTGAACTTAAAGAAGGTAAAAAAGGTTTAAATGCGGTAAATGTTAAAGTAATTTAATATAACATCATTATCTTTTACGAAATTAAAACCAGTTACTTTTAGCTGGTTTTTTTTGTCCAATTTTTTCACTTGATATAAATCATAGATATAAGATCAATGGTTTTGTAACTTTGGGTATAATTAATTCCATGAATTAAATAGCCTTTAAAATGAAATCAAAAATAGGAATTATATACGCTACAGTTGATGGGCAAACATTAAAAATATGCAATGCTCTTGTAAGTGTTCTAAAAGCAAATAAGCAAAACGTAACATTATTCTCAATTGATGATTTTAATGAAGATATCGCAAGTTTTAATAAGTTAATTATTGGATCCAGCATTCGTTATGGCCTTCATCATAAAAAAATAATAGAATTTATTAATACGAATAAAATAAAACTCAATGCCATAAAAACAGCTTTCTTTTCTGTGAATTTAGTAGCAAGAAAACCAGAAAAAAATACACCTACAACAAATCCATACGTTGTTAAATTTTTTAAAACTATCAATTGGAAACCAACAATTATTGAAGTTTTTGCAGGAAAACTAGATTACAAAAAATATCCTTTGTTCGATAGAATAATGATTCAGTTTATAATGTGGATGACTAAAGGCCTAACAAATACCAATACAGAAATAGAGTATACAAATTGGGAAAAAGTAAAAGAATTTGGTGAAAAAATCTCTAGATTTTAACAATAGATACCTGATAAATATCATGTAATCTGTTAGTTAAGTATGTTACTTTTGTTACATAAACCCAACTATTATTGTAACCCACAATTTATAAGGTTTTTTGATTCATAAAATTAATGTACTTGTAACGTTATGCAGTATAAACTCCTTGATATTACCTTACAGTTTATCGAAAAAAACAGAGACACTTCTTCTTCCAACGACTTTTTTAAAAATGTTTCAACTTTTTTAGCTTCTTTATTTCAAATAGATACTGTATTAATAGGAAAATACAATAGTAAAACGCCAAATAATATTGAAATAATTTCTCATTTTTCTGACAATAAATTTTTGCCAATTAGTATTTGTGAAATTGAAAATTCACCTTTTCAAGATTGTATTAATAATAATAATTGTATTTATTCAGAAAAAATACTACAGGTTTTCCCTCAAAACAAATTATTAAAAAAATTAAAAGCTGAAAGTTTTATAGGCGTTACATTGTGGGGAATTCAAGGAAAACCAATTGGATTAATATCATTAATAGACACAAAACCTATGGTAGAAGCCAAAAGAATTAATGATATTTTAAAAATTATAGCAATTAAAGCTTCTAAAGTTTTAGAACAAAACCTTTACAATACGATACTTAGTTCAAAAACAAAAGATTTAAATTTAGTAAAAGTAAAAATTGAAGAAAGTGAATCTAAATTCAAAAAACTATCGAACCTTACTTTTGAAGGAATCTTAATTCATAATAATGGTGTAGCCATTGATGTTAACCTTTCCTTTTTGAAAATGTTTGGTTTTAAACGTGAAGAAGTATTAGGGAATGACATTACAAAATTAATTTACCCCAAGAAATTTCATAATAACATTTATAAAAATAGAGCTAACAAATACACTTTACCCTATGAAATAGAAGGTATTAAAAAAGATGGCTCTGTTTTTCCAATTGAAGTTGAGGCTAGAAATATTATTTCTGAAGATAATAAGCCTATTAGAGTAACAGCTTTTAGAGATATTTCAAATCGTAAAAAAGCCGAAGCAGAAAATAAGAAACTGTTAAACGCTATTGAACAAAGTGCCAATACAATTATAATTACAGATTTAAAAGGTAATATAGAATATACAAACCCGAAATTTACGGAGTTAACAGGCTTTCAACCTGAAGAAGTAATAGGTAAGGACTCTATAGTTTTAAATTTAAAACCTCAAAATAAAAAAGATTTTAAAGATTTATTGAACACAATTAAATCTGGTAATATATGGAAAGGACAATTTGATAGTTTTACAAAAGATGGACTATTATACTGGGTACAAATAACAATAACTCCATTGAAAAATTGTGAAGGAGAGATTATAAATTACCTGGCAATACTCGAAGATATAACAGAAAAAAAGAACGATGAAAAAAAACTTAAAGAGGCTTATCAAATTATACAAAAAAATGAAGAGTATTTAAAAAATAAAAATAAAGAACTTAAGCTGATTACCAATGAATTGTCTAAAAAAAATAACTTGGTTGTTGAAAGTAAAAATAGATTTCATAAACTGTTTGAACAAAGTCCAGTTTCCTTATGGGAAGAAGATTTTTCTAAAATAAAATTATTGCTAAATAAAAAGAAAAAAGAAATAAAGAACCTTAAAGAGTACTTAAATCACAATCCAGATTTTGTTACTCAGTGCCTCTCTAATTTAAAGGTATTAAATGTAAACGATTTTACATTAAGATTATTAGGTATCAAAAAAAAGGATGAATTAATTAACAATTTTAATAAAAATTTCAATAATAAAACCATAGAAACATTTAAAAATACACTTTTAGCAATTGCTTCAGATAAAAAAGAATTTACTAGCGAAACTGAATTTGTTAAAGGTAATGGAGAAATTATTAAAGCAATTATTAAGTTAAATGTTATAGAAAAATCAAGCATTGCTATTGTTTCAATAATTAATATTTCTGAAATAAAAAAAATACAATATGAACTTACTAAAGCTAAGGAAAAAGCAGAAGAAAGTGACCGTTTAAAAACAGAATTTTTAAACAACATGTCACATGAAATACGAACTCCAATGAATGGAATTTTAGGGTTCTCACAATTACTAAATAACCCTGACTTAGATTTTAAAAAAAGAAATAATTTTATCAATATTATTCAAAATAGTGGAACTCAATTACTCCATATTATAGATGATATTATTGAAATATCGAGATTAGGTACAAAACAAGTAAAAGTGAATGAAGAAAAAGTTTGTTTAAATGATGTAATATTAGAGTTATTCTCAATTTTTGACATCAAAGCTAAAGAAAATAAGACTCCAATATATCTGAAGAAGGCTTTATCAGATAAACAAAGCACCATATTTACAGATAAAACAAAATTGAATAAAATATTGAGCAATTTATTGGAGAATGCTTTAAAATTTACGAATAAAGGGTTTATTGAATTTGGATATTATTTAGAAAATAACAACGACATAGTAATTTATATTAAAGATACGGGAATTGGTATAAAAAAAGAAAAGCAACATTTAATTTTTGAACGTTTTACTCAGGCTGAAAAAAAGCTTACAAAAAAAGTTGGAGGATTAGGGTTAGGACTATCAATAGCAAAAGAAAATACAGAGCTACTAGGAGGGAAAATTTCAGTAAAATCTAACATAAATGCAGGTGCCACATTTTTTATTAAAATACCTCATAAACCTGTATATAACAATGTTAAAACAAAAAACAAATACACCATTTTAATTGCTGAAGATGAGGAAGTAAACTATCTATACCTTGAAACGCTACTAAAAGATATATTAAAATTAAATTGCAATACAATTCATGTCAAAAACGGAAAAGAAGCTGTAAATATTTGTAAGAAAAAATTAAATATAGATGTGGTGCTTATGGATATAAAAATGCCAATTATGGATGGAATAGAGGCAACAAAATCCATAAAAAAACAACATCCCAACATCCCAATAATTGCCCAAACCGCTTACACAACAACTGAAGAGAAAAATAAAGCATTTTTAGCAGGGTGCGATGAATTTATTTCCAAACCAATAAACAAAGAAAAATTAAAAGAGATAATATTGAAAATTATCAAAAAATAATAATTGATATTTCTTATATTTGGTTATTGCTACTAATAAATTGCTTCAAATGAGAATATCATTATTTATAACCTTCACATTACTTCCTTTTTATACCGAAGCACAAGAACGTTTTTTAATTCAAGAAACAGATAGTATTAAATTATTTGAAACATATTTATCAAATAATTCTAAAGCAAATGTGTTTCCATATTTGTACAATAAAGGGTTAATTTATTTGTCAAACAATAAAACAAAATACCATCACCTTTACTATTCTAATTTACAATCTGAACCTAAAAAAATAATTACAGGTTCCAAATTTCGATTTGGCTCAGTTTCAGTTTTTAACAATGAAATTTACTTTACAGGAATTTCCAAAAAAATTGATAAAAGAGGATACTATAATTTAACTATTTATAAAGGTGTTTTTGAGAATTTTAAGATTTCAAAAGTAAAAAAACTTTCCTTTTGTAATAATAATTTTTCATATTCAGATCCTTTTATTTCTTCAGATGGCAAACAATTGGTTTTGGTTAGTAATGAAAGAGAATTGGTACATATTATTGAGTTTGTAAGAAATAAAAGTAATGAATGGGTTAGGAAAAGTGTTGTTTTTATTTCTCATCCAAATTTTGATATTTTTAATCCAACAATTTTTGATAAAAACACCATTTATTTTTCGTCAAATACCTGAATTCAAGAACTTAACGCAACAAAACATAATCTTAGATTTGTTGTATGAAAGTAAAAAAATATAAGCGATTAACCTTAAAAGAACGTGTTGTAATTGAGGCCTTATTACAGGAAAACAAAACCAAAAGTTATATCGCTAAAAAGCTAAATAGGTCTCGTTCTACCATCTCCAGAGAGATTAATAAATGGGGTGGAAATTACAGTGCAACTCTTGCTAATTGGAATGCAAAAGAAGACTATTTGAACAAGAGAAACAAAGACAAAA
>JAKIVA010000008.1 GCA_021647265.1 Lutibacter sp. | reverse complement strand
TACGTTTGGCACAAAAACTAAATGAACACAATTGTATGCTTATTATTGATGAATCATTTCTTGATTTTGCTGAAAATAAAGAGCAAATTAGTTTGGAACAGAACATTGCTGAATATCCAAATATGGCTATACTTAAAAGTATGAGTAAAGCCTATGGAATATGTGGACTTAGAATTGGATATATGTTAACTGCAAATTTAGAATTTGCTGATGCGGTTAGAAACGAAATTCATATTTGGAATATTAATGGATTTGCTGAAGAATTTCTTCGAATATTACCAAAGTATAAACAGGAATTTGAAGATAGCTGCGAAAAGGTTAAAGCTGATAGAGATATTTTCTATAAAAAATTAGGTGACATTAAAGGAATGACTGTTTTTAAACCCGATGCAAACTATATTTTTTGTCATTTACCCGATGACGCTTTAAGCGGTCCTGAAATAACAAAGCATTTATTTATTAAACATAATATTTATATAAAAGATAGCGCAGAAAAGACACAACCCGATGCAACTCGATATATTCGAATTGCTAGTCGTACCAATAAGGAGAATAACAAACTTATTGAAGCTTTGAAAGATGTAATGTATATAAAGAAGGACTAATATGAACAACAAAAAACAGCCAGGCATGCTTACATTTGCCAAAGATTTACCAAATATTTGTTCTCTTTTAGGCTTGTTGAGTACTGTAATAGGAATCTATTTTGCCATAAAAGGAAATTTTCCAGCTTCAATTATTGCAATATTATGGGCGGTGCTATTTGATTGGTATGATGGAATTATAGCCAGAAAAATGAAAAATAGAACTAAAGCACAAGGTATATTTGGAGGTCAATTAGACTCAATGATAGATATTGTGAGTTTTGGTGTTCTGCCTGCAATTCTACTTTTGAGCTACGGAAATTATAATATTTGGTTTATACCTGGAGCTTTTGTAATTATAGCTACTAGTGCTATCAGGTTGAGTTATTTTAATATTTATGGACTTGTTGATCATAAATATAGGGGACTTGCCCTTGATAACAATGTACTCATTCTATCTTTTATCTTTTTATTCGAAAGATTCTTTCAAAATGCTACTTTTTCAATTATACTATATACAATCTTGATGGTTCTATCGGCATTAAATCTATCCTCAATTCTTACTCCAAAATTTAGTGGGAAATGGATTTATGTACTAGTGATCTATGTTTTGGTCTTAACATCAGTTTTTGGATGGATTTTGTATAATAGATTATAGAATTTAAAGGATAATGTATAAATAAAACTAGCTATAAGTCTAACATTGACTGCCGTTATGATGTGGAATTAGTATAGAATTATTTTCAATAAATAAAGGGTTATTGTATTGTAACACTTTTTCATCTAAAAAATCTTTGAGTTCGGTTTTAGTCAATTTTTTTTACGTTTTACATAAGTTGCAATTAGAATTCCTGATAAGATGAGTACTAAACTATATAAATGAACCATCCCAATTGTTTCATTTAAAATTACATAGGCTAAAAAACCGCTAAAAAGAGGTAAAGTGTAATAAATAATTCCTGCATTTCCGGGGCCAATTTTATCAATTGCTTTGTTCCATAAAATATATGCAGTTAAAGAAGCAAATAAACCAACATACAAAATTGAAAATATAGTTTTATTTTCAAATTGAATAGGGGGAATTGTGAGTGATTCCCAAATAAAGAATGGCAACATAAACAAAAGCCCTACAATAAAAGTGCTTAACTGAAAACCTAAAACACTCAGTTTTTTAGGTTTTTGTTTTAATAAAAGACTATAAACAGCAAATATAATAGCTGCAAGTAGCATCCATATATCTCCAATTGTAAAAGTGATATTTAGCAATTTAGAGAGATTGCCTTTTGTAATTAAAAACAATACACCAATTAAAACAAGTAGTATACCAATTGCTTTATGAAATGTTATTGCTTCTTTATAAAAAATACGTAGAAAAATGATTATAAAAATAGGAAAAGTAATAGAAATTAAAGATAGATTAATGGCTGTTGTTGTATGTCCTGCCAAATAAATTAAAGTGTTAAATATGGTAACACCTAGTAAGGAGGTTATAGCTATATATATCCAGTTTTTTTTCAGTATTTCCCAATCGGTTATCAGCTTCTTAATTGCAAATGGGAATAATACAATAACAGCAACTGTCCACCTCCAAAAAGCAAGACTTATAGGTGGAATACTTGTATTTAAATCTCTAGCAATAATAAAATTACCTGACCATATTGCAGTTGCACTTAGTGCAAAAAAATAGCCAAGAAGATATTTTTTATTTTTTATTTTTTTTATCAAGTTATAATTTCTTCAATTTTTTTAATTATTTCTGAGGTATTTTCTTCATAGTTAAACCAATGAATTGTAGTATCTTTTTTATTCCAAGTTATTTGCCGTTTGGCAAACCTACGTGTATTTTTTTTAATTTCTTCAATCGCAAAATCTAAGGTGCAATTACCATCAAAATAATTAAATAATTCACGATAACCAACAGTTTGCAGGGCGTTTAAATCTTTATATTTATAAAGGTTTTTGGCTTCTTCTAGTAGGCCTTCTTTGAACATTAGATCAACTCTTTTATGAATCCGATTGTACAAAAGTTCTCTGTCGGCTTCTATGCCAATTTTAATAGGAATAAAAGTACGTTTCTCTTTAGATTGGTTCTTAAAAGCAGCATAGGGCTTACCTGTTCCTATACAAATTTCCAAGGCTCTTATTAAACGGTGTGGATTCTCAATTTCAATGGTGTTGTAGGAAATTAAATCTAATTCCTTTAGTTTATTTTGAAGAATTTCAAGGCCTTCATTTTTTAGTTGTTGGTTGAGTTTTAATCTTATTTCAGGATTAATTTCAGGAAAATAATCTAAACCTTCAATAACAGCTTGTGTATATAAACCACTTCCGCCAACCATAACTACAATATTATTTTTGAGAAATAAATCTTGTAATTTATGAAGTACATCTTTTTCAAACTGACCAACGCTATATGCATCAAAAATAGATATGTTTTGAATAAAATGATGTGTAACTTCAAGAAGTTCTTTCTCAGAAGGAACAGCCGTTCCTATTCTCATTTCTTTGTAAAATTGACGGGAATCACTGGATATGATTTCAGTATTAAAATACTGTGCTAATTTTATACTTAAAGCAGTTTTACCTATTGCTGTAGCACCAATAATTGTAATTAAATAGTTATTCATGGTTTAATTTTTCACCACATTGATTACAAAATTTGGCATTATCTAAATGTTTTTCAAATGAACAATTTGGACAAGATTGCGTGTTTGTGTGTACCCTAGTGTCTTGTTTTGTCATTTCAGAAGTTACTATTCCGGTGGGTACTGCAATAATACCATAACCTAATATCATAACGATACTGGCTATAAATTGTCCGAAAGGTGTATGAGGAGCTAAATCTCCATAACCAACAGTGGTTAGTGTTACAATTGCCCAATACATACTGTGCGGTATGCTTGTAAAGCCATTTTTAGGCCCTTCAATTAAATACATTACTGTACCTAAAATTATGGTAAGAACCAATACACTAAATAAAAATACCGAAATTTTAATTCTACTTGCTTTTAGCGCTGTTATTAAATTTCTTGAAGCACCTATATACCGTGCTAATTTTAAAATTCTAAATACTCTTAACAATCTTAAAGCTCGTAATGCAATTAAGGCATGTGTACCAACAAAAATTATAGATAAATATTTAGGAATAGTAGCCAAAAAATCAATAATACCATAAAAGCTAAAAATATATGATGAGGGTTTTTTTATGGTAACTATACGAGCTATATATTCTACAGAGAATAATATGGTAATAATCCACTCAGAAATATTTAGAAAATTATGGTATTTAGCATCAAAACTTTCAACACTTTCAAGCATTACAAGAACAATGCTTATTAGAATGGTAATTATCAATATAATATCAAACCACTTACCAGCTTTAGTATCAGCTTCATAAATGATTTCATGAAGTTTAATTTTCCAGTTAGTTGTTTTAGTTTGTGGTTTCACAAGTTTTAATAGTTTAAATGTAATTTACAAAATCAAAGTTATAACTTTTTAATTTCAATGGGTATTTTTTGAGTATTTACAATAATATTAAAAAATTCTTTAAGTGGTTTGTATTCAAAATTAAAAAAAGTAGGCTTACTTATTTTAATATTACTGCTTAAACTAAAAGAATTACTGGTTGACTTTACCAAAAACATGAAGGAACCTCCGTTTTCAGGGAGTTTTACAGACTTAGATTTAGGAAATGTGTGTATTGTATAATTTTTGGAAATATTTAATATGAAGTTAACACTATATGTTCTTGTATAACCAAAATCTACTGGGTATAATCTGTCTTTTTGATTGAAAGGGTTCTTAGTAAATTTTTCACCAAAATAAGGGTTTAGAAAATAAGTTTTAGAATTATCAAAATCTTCAATAAGTACTTCGAAGGTTTCAATTAAAGGCTTGTTAATAGTTGTTTTATTTTCATTGGTATAATTTATAACTTCAAGATTATCGTAATTATCTTCAAAATTAGAAATTATTTCATCTTCACTTAAATTTTCTATTACTTTTCTTCTGTTAAGGGCATCATGCCAAAACGTTACTTTTCTTAATTTCCCTGTAATTGTACCATCTTCATTCAAAGTTAAACCTACATAAAGCTTGGTTTTAGAATCTTTTGTAGATGCAATATCTACCCAATAACTTTCATTTTTAAAATCCATAACCCTACCGAAGTGGTTAAGGCACTTGAATGGTAACATTCCAAAAGGTAGCAGTTTGTTAGTTGCATCTAAAAAATAATATGAATCTCCTATATTTACTTTCGCTATAATGTAATTAAAATCTGAAATAACAGGGTGTAGTTTAGTAGGAAATCCATTATTTCTGGTAGACATTAGAACAAGTTCGGTATTAATACCAGCAAATTTAAGAGCGTTAATTAACGAGATGTTAATTTCACCTATATTACCAACTTTATTTTCGTAGGCTTTTTTAATATTTACATTTTTAAAAATATTATACTTTTTATTCCAAGAATAATGTTTTTGTATAAATACATATATGGCTTTTGCTTTTTCTAAATCGGAGTTTAAAAGACTAATTTCTTTTGGAATTTTATTTTTAAAAAAGGATGATTTTTTAAATTGTCCACCAATATTTTTATCTCTTTTAAACTCTCTATCAACAGCTTCCCAAGTTGATGTGTATTTTTTTTTGGTTCCATCAAACCATATAGTTTTACTTAGTTCAAATTTTATTTTTGAAAGAAAATTTTCTTTTGTAGTCATATATTCTTCTTCTTCAAAAGCAGGAATGTTTTCCATAGCATAAGTTAATTTTTCACAATCTGATGAAGATCCATATCCAGGTACAGTAAAGCATTTTTTTACAATACGTGCGTCATTTATGCTGAGTTTTAAATAACCGGTTAAGCTTCGGTTATAAACATAATTCATAGGTATTAAAGCTGTAAATTGGCTGTATTTTTTTGGGATATCTGACTGAAATTCCCACCCCGTTAAATTGAATTTAAACGGTGTATTTACGGTGTACATTATTTCAATAACACTTCCTTCCTTTAAATTTGGCATAGTAAATTTAACTTCTCTCCATCTATCATTTACTCTTTCTTCAAAAATTTGAGATTTTGTAAGGAAAGTTTTATTAAAACTATTGTGTGTAATAGCTTTAATATCTATTACATGTTCTTTATCAATTTTGTTATTGTATAGAGGAATAGAAATGGTAGCATGTTTAAAGCCTTGCTTATTAAAAATTTTAATTTTTTTGTAAAAAGAGGTACTTACAATAATATTATTAATTCCAACTGTGAAAGTGGTATTCGCAGCTTCAAATAGTACAACTGCATTTGCAGTAGTATCTAATTTATATGTTTTTAAGACTAGTTCTTCGGTTGAGGGCTTTCCAAAAGTATATTCTTTTTGTGAATATGTAAAGAAGCAATTTAAAATTAGAATTAAAAGAATAATTTTTTTTTTCATAGCACAGTATTTTTAGAATCGAATAATTTTCTCTACGTTATTTTTTTGCAAATATTTTTTTATAATTTCTCTATTGTAAATCGAATTTTTCATTGGAGAAATAAGGGTTCTTAGTATTTCAATATTGTTAATTTGATAACTTAAATCAGCAAAGCAAAATCCTTTAAATTCATTATTCTCAATTAATAAAACAGATTTTTCACCAATAGACCTCCCTTTGTCAATTACTATTAAATTTTCGTTGCTAAACTCAATAGTTGTTACTCTTGGTTTATTTATAAAGTTATATTTAGGCTTATTTATATGAAGTTCTTCATTGTATTTGAGAGCTGCAACAAGTTCATTTCCTGTTTCTTCGTAGGAAACAGAAATAACACTATTCTGTATAATTTTCGCCTTTTTTGAAGTCCGTAAAAATAATTGATTTACCTTTTTTTTAATATTTTTTCCTTTACCAATATAAAGAATTTTACTTGTATTGTTGTGAATATAAAACAATCCAGTTGTAGAGGGTAAGTCATCTAAAATAGCTAGTAATTTTGGAGCTAGTGTTCTTGTATTTTCAATTTTTATTGCTTGTTTTACAATTACTTTGTCAACATCTTTATTGAGTAAAAGTTTAAATAACTGAATAGTTGCAATTGCATCTCCATCGGCTCTGTGACGACTTGAAACGGGAATTCCTAAAGATCTGCATAACTTTCCTAGTTTATATGAAGGAAGGTTTGGAATTAATTTTTTACTTAATTCAACAGTACAAATTGTTTTTCGCTCAAATAGGTAACCCAAACGTCTAAATTCGGTTGTAAGAATTCGCTTGTCAAAATTAGCATTATGTGCAACAATAACACAATCTGCAGTAATTTCAATAATACGTTTAGCAACCTCATAAAACTTAGGTGCATTTTTAAGCATATCACTGTTAATCCCTGTTAAATTTACTACAAAAGGCTGAATTTCTCTTTCGGGGTTTACTAAACTTATAAATTGATCAACAACCTGATGCCCATCAAATTTATAAATGGCAATTTCGGTAATTCCTTCTTCGTTAAATTTACCTCCTGTGGTTTCTATGTCGAGTATTGCATACAAATTAGGTGTAGTTTCTTTTTCCAAAAATTAAACTTCCAACTCTAATCATATTACTTCCTGCTTCAATAGCTATTTTGTAATCTCCACTCATACCCATCGATAGAATTGAAGGGTTCAAATTAAAGGAACTAACTTTTTTAAGTTCAACAAAAAAAGCATTAAGCATATTAAATTCGGCTCTAATAATAGATTTATCTTCAGTAAAACTGGCCATTCCCATCAATCCTTTAATATTGATGTTTTTTAAAGAGGCAAAGTCTTCAGAAGTAATAATATCATTTACATCAGTTATAGATAATCCGAACTTTGTATCTTCTTTTGCTATTTTAAGTTGTAATAAACAATTGATAACTCTATTGTGCTTAAGGGCTTGTTTGTTAATTTCTTTTAATGTTTTAAAACTGTCAACACCATGGATTAAATGTACAAAATGAGCCATGTATTTCACTTTGTTACGTTGTAAATGTCCAATCATATGCCATTGAATATCTTTAGGGAGTTCTTCATATTTTTTGGCCATTTCCTGAATTTTATTTTCTCCAAAAGCTCTTTGGCCAGCCTTGTATGCTTCTAAAATATCAGAAACAGGTTTCGTTTTGGATACAGCAACCAATTCAACATTTGCTGGAATATTAGTTTTTATTTTATGTAAATTTTCTTTGATAAACACAAGTGCTAATCTAGTTTATTTATAATTAACCCTGAACGTAATTTTGGTTCAAACCAAGTTACCTTTGGAGGCATAATATTATTGGTGTCTGCAATTTTCATTAATTGATTCATACTAACAGGAAATAATGCAAATGCAGCTGCCATTTCACCACTATCAACACGTTTACTTAATTCTGAAAGTCCTCTAATACCTCCTACAAAATCAATTCGAGTATCAGTTCTTAGGTTTTTGATGTCTAAAATAGGTTCTAATACATATTTTGATAAAACGCTTACGTCTAGGCTTTCAACAGGGTTGTTCTCGTTATAAGTTGGTTTTTTTGCTGTTAATCCATACCATTTTCCATCTAAATACATGGAAAAATCATGTAGTTTTTTTGGTTTAACAATTGATTCACTAACTTGAGTAATTCCAAAATTTTCATTTATTTTTTTTAAAAATTCAGTAGGACTTAAACCGTTTAAATCTTTTACAACTCGATTATAATCAATTATTTGAAGTTGTGTATCTGGAAAATGTACAGCCATAAAATAGTTGTAGGCTTCATTACCAGTATGATTTGGATTTTTCTTGCTAAACTCGGCGCTCATTCCAGCGGCTGCTGCTGTTCTATGATGTCCGTCAGCAACATATGTATATGGAACTTTATCTCTAAATAATTTTTCTAATGTTTTATTGGTTTCAGCATCTTCAATAACCCAAAAATGGTGTCCAAAGCCATCTTCAGCGGTAAAATCGTATTCAGGTTGATTGTTTGTTACAATGTCAGAAACAATTGCATCAATTTCAGGAACTGCTCTGTATGTAAAAAATACAGGTTCTATATTAGCTTCTAAATTACGTGTAAGCACTTTACGATCTTCTTCTTTATCGGGGCGAGTTAATTCGTGTTTTTTTATAATTCCGTTTAAGTAATCATCACAAGCGGCATCTCCAACAATTCCGTATTGTGTTTTTCCATTCATTGTTTGTGCATAAATATAATAATGAGCTTCATCATCTTGAATTAAAAAACCTTTTTCTTGAAAAGCTTTAAAATTAGATTTTGCTTTTAAATACACTTTCTCATCATGAGGGTTTATGTTATTATCGAATTCAATTTCAGCTCGTGTTATACGTAATAAAGATGCTTCTTTACCATCAACCATTTTTGCAGCTTCTTCAGAATTCATAACATCATAAGGTAAGCATGAAACTTCTTCAACTCTATCTTTTGGAGGTCGAAGTCCTTTAAAGGGTTTTACAATTGCCATGAGTATGTATTGGGATTATGTTAAAATTTCAATAATTTGTTGTGCTAATTCTGTTCCAATTCTGTCCTGAGCTTCGCTTGTTGCGGCTCCTATATGAGGCGTTAAAGAAATACTAGAATTCATTAATAATTGTATTTCAGGTGTTGGTTCATTTTCAAAAACATCCAATGCTGCACCAGCAATTTTCCCATTTTCAATTGCTTTTACTAGTGCAACTTCATCAATTACACCACCTCGGGCGGCATTAACAATAAATGCACCATCCTTCATTAGTTCAAATTCTTTTGTTGAAATAACGTATTCGTTTTGGGCTGGAACATGCAACGAGATAAAATCAGCTTGTTGTAATACTTCTTCCTTGGTTATCGTATTAATATTGAAGAAAACAGTTTGATGGTCAAAAAAGTCTAATTCTAAATTAACAGCATCTAAAAACGGATCAAATGCAATTACCTTCATTCCTAAGCCTAAAGCTACTTTCGCAGTTGCTTGGCCAATTCTACCAAAACCTATAATACCTAACGTTTTACCTCTTAATTCAATACCTTTAGCATACGTTTTTTTTAATTGTTTAAATTTTGAATCACCGTCTAGAGGCATATTTCTGTTAGCGTCGTGTAAAAAACGAGCCAATCCAAATAAATGTGCAAAAACAAGTTCGGCCACAGAATGTGAAGATGCAGCTGGGGTATTTATAACATCAATCCCCTTTTGTTTTGCATATTCAACGTCAATGTTATCCATTCCAACACCTCCACGACCAATAATTTTTAGAGAATTACAATTATCAATGATATCTTTTCTCACTTTAGTAGCACTACGCACAAGTAGCACATCAATTTCATTGCTATTTAAATAATCTACTAATTGATCTTGTGCTACAGTTGTTAAATCTACTTCAAAACCGGCTTTTTCAAGTGCTTTTACACCACTTGCGGCTATCCCGTCATTTGCTAATACTTTCATGTTATTTATGTTGAATTTTTATTATCCTAATTGTTTTTCTAATTGTTGCATTGTATTTACCAATACTTGCACACTTTCAATTGGCATCGCATTGTAAATACTGGCTCTGTAACCACCTACTGATCGATGTCCTTTTAAACCACTTATATTGGATTCGTTCCAAAGTTTGTCAAATGTATCTTTTTCATTTTCATTGGTAAGGTTAAAGGTTACATTCATTAAAGAACGATCTTCCTTTGCTGCAAATCCTTTGAAGTGAGGGTTTCTATCTATTTCATCGTATAATAATGCCGCTTTCTTTTCATTTAGTTTTTCAACGGCAGCAACACCACCTAAATTTTTTAACCACTCTAGTGTTAGCATGGAAGTGTAAACTGCAAATACAGGAGGTGTATTAAACATACTATCTTTACTAATATGAACCTGAAAATCTAACATTGAAGGAATTTTACGACCAGTTTTACCTAAAATTTCATCTTTTACAATAACTAAAGTAGTTCCTGCTGGTCCCATATTTTTTTGGGCGCCGGCATAAACTAAATCAAATTGAGAAAAATCTAACTGACGAGAAAAAATATCTGAACTCATATCACAAGCAAGTAGTGCATCCGTTTTTGGAAATTCTTTAAATTGTGTTCCGTAAATGGTATTGTTTGATGTACAGTGTACATAATCTATACCTGTAGGAATTGTGTAATTTTTTGGTATGTAGTTATAGGTTTTATCTTTTGAAGAGGCTACAATATCAACTTCACCTAATAATTTAGCTTCTTTAATTGCTTTAGTACTCCAGGCTCCAGTATCTATATATGCTGCTTTTCCATCAATTTTTAATAAGTTGTAAGCAGTCATTAAAAATTCTAAACTTGCACCTCCTTGTAAGAACAATACCGAATAACCTTCAGGTAGGTTTAATAACTCTTTTACTAAGCTACGTGCATTTTCCATCACCTCAATAAAGTCTTTACTTCTGTGTGATATTTCTATTAATGATAAATTTAAATGGTTGAAATTAATTACAGCTTCAGCTGTTTTTTTTAGAACTTCTTGTGGTAAAATACTTGGACCAGCACTAAAATTATGTTTTTTCATTTTTTTATGAAATATGAATTTAATAATGCTACAAATTTCGGAAAAAAGATTTAAGCGTATGACTAATTAGTACTAAAATATGTTAAATAGTTAACAAAAAATTTAAAGTGTCAATACCATCTGCATAGTCCCATAATTTTGGTTGTTGTGTTTCTCCAAATTTTACAAAATTTGAAGTGTCTTTATTAGATACAATGCATTGAATTTGCTCACTTTCTAGTTCAAGTTTCAACATTAAATCATCAAACGAATCATAATATTCATAAAATAATGTGGCAATAGGAGAAGCGTAATTTTTATCCTCTTTCAGCATTATAAAGCCATTTTCTTGAAGTTTAAATAAACTCATTAAATATATAGCTTTATTATAATCGTAGTTGTTCTCGTATTTTTTATAGTTTATAATATCCTTAAACTTGTATAAAGCATTAAAAAGAGAATCAAAATTATAATCTTTAGGTACAAAAATTTTTGAAACACTTCTGCAACCCAATCCAAAATACTGAAAAATATCGTTACCTAATTTTTCCAATTCTTTCTGTGTTTCATTGCCAGTTAAAATAGCTACAGAGTTTCTGTTATTTCTAATAATGTTAGGGTATTTTCCAAAATAATGTTCAAAATATCTAGTTGTATTATTACTTCCAGTGGCAATAACGGCATCAAAATTTGTTAAGTTACTTTCAGTAAATGTTATTTTATTTTTGAACTTAGTATTGTAGTGTTCTAAAAATTTAGCAATTAGGGGTAAAAAATATTTGTCGTTTGTAGATTGTTTAACGAGTACATTATGCCCACTAATTAGCGTGGATATAAAATCATGAAAACCAACTAAAGGAATATTTCCTGCCATTATTATGGCAACGTTTTTAGCATTAGTTTTTTTATTGAAATTGTAATTTGAAGTCCATTTGGTTAAGTTTTCTAGTGTTAAAGCCTCACTCCAACTTTCAAAAGCTTTTAGTACATTGTGTTTATTAAACCAACCATTATACTCTTGAGCTCTATTTATTTGCATTTTAAAAGCATCAAAAAATAACGTATTGAATTCAGATTCTTCATTTTTTTTAATTCCTATAGTATTGAATTGTTTAAAAAATTCACCAAGTTTAGCAAAAGCTTCAATCCGTTGTTCTAAATTCATTTTAATTATAATTTTATATTTGCAAAAATAATCTAAATAATAGTATGGCAATAAAAATAACGGATGAATGTATCAATTGTGGAGCTTGTGAACCGGAATGTCCAAATAATGCAATTTATGAAGCTGCTGAAGAGTGGAAATTTTCTGAAGGAACTTCACTTACAGGTAATATCGTTTTATTAAGTGGTAAAGAGTACAACGCTAATGAATCTCAAGAGCCAATTGATGATGAAGTATATTTTATTGTTGCAGATAAATGTACTGAGTGTAAAGGCTTTCATGACGAACCACAGTGTGCAGCTGTTTGTCCGGTAGATTGTTGTGTACCTGATGATGAGAATGAGGAAACTGAAGCGCAATTAATTGTGAAACAACAATTTTTACATAAAAAATAGTTGAAATTGAATTTTTATGAAATCACAAATTTATTTTGAGATTTTTTTAGTTACATTGTTGTACTCGTTTAAAAAAATTACGTCATTCATAGTTTAAATTTTAACATAATGAAAACTCGTAGAAATTTCATCAAATTAACAGCGTTAGGAAGTGTAGCTGTTTTAACTAGTTCTTGCTCAACTTCGGAAAAAGAACTCGAAGAAAAAACAAATGCATCTAAAAAAGTTGTAAAGCCAATAGTTATTTCAACCTGGAATCATGGTATAGCAGCAAATGAAGTTTCTTGGAAGCTTTTAAGTAAAGGAGGCTCTTCATTAGATGCTGTTGAAGCTGGAGTGCGAGTAACAGAATCTGACCCTAATAATTCAAGTGTTGGTATAGGAGGGTTACCTGATAGAGATGGTTTTGTGACACTTGATGCCTGCATTATGAATCATGAAAATGAATGTGGTGCTGTTGCTTTTTTACAAGATATTGAAAATCCAATTTCTGTTGCTCGAAAAGTAATGGAAGATACGCAACACGTAATGTTGGTTGGTGAAGGCGCTAAACAATTTGCGCTTGAAAAAGGATTTAAAGAAACGAATTTATTAACTGAAAAATCTAAGAAAGCTTGGGAAAAGTGGAAAGAGCACTCCAATTATCAGCCTACAATTAATAGTGAAAATCATGACACTATTGGATTACTAGCTTTGGATGAAAATGGAAACCTTTCAGGAGCTTGTACCACCAGTGGTATGGCTTATAAATTACATGGCAGAGTAGGAGATTCCCCAATTATAGGAGCTGGGCTTTTTGTAGATAATGAAGTGGGAGCAGCCTGTGCAACAGGGATGGGCGAAGCTGTAATTAGAATTGCCGGAAGCGCTATTGTTGTTGAATTAATGAGAAATGGGATGTCTCCGTACGAAGCTTGTAAAGAAGCAGTAAATAGAGTTGTTAAAAAGCACAAAGATTTAACAGGTTTACAAGTTGGATTTATAGCCTTAAACAACTATGGAGAGCACGGAGGGTACAGTGTGTATTCAGGTTTTAATTATGCAATACATACAAAAACTCAAAAAGAAATGATCGATACTAAATTCAATAGAAAATAGTACTAGATAATATTTACAATAATTTCTCCTAAAAAGTTAATGTAGAAACTTTTATTTTTGATTTATCAGTCTGTAAATTAATAAAGCTGCACGTTGCGTTAATTCTTGAAAATGGTTTAAATCAATATATTCTTTAGGAGTATGAGATCCTTTTCCCATAGTACCTAACCCGTCTAAACAATCTACATAATTGGCTACAAATGAAATATCTCCAGCTCCTCGTTTACTAGGGTCGTACGCTTTTACATTCCCTTTCCCCATGGCTACACTAATAGCATCTAATACACTTAAAACAGCGTAATTTCCTGGTGTAGGTTTCATAGGAGGGTATTTTAATTCAAAACTAATAGTTGCTGAAGTTTTAGGTAAATTGGTTGAAATAATAGCTTTCATTTTAGCAATCGTATTTTCAATTTGCTCATTGGTAAGGCATCTTAAATCTCCTTTAACAATCGCTTCTTGAGATACAATATTGGTTTTGCCAAACGTAGTTCCTTTAGACTGTGCACTGTTATAATCTACAATAGTACCTCCAACAATTGTTGCAGGGTTAAATGTTAAGTTTTGCTCTGGTAATTCGTTGTAAAAAGCATTGAGTATTCTTGACATTTCAAAAATAGCACCAGCACCTACTTTTTTTGTAAATATACCTGATGAATGAGCACGAACTCCTTTGGTTTTCAATAGCCAACTTCCAGAGCTTCTTCTAGCTACTGTGGCATAATTTAAACCTGTTGCCCCTTCAAACCCTAAAGCAATATCACTACGTTTACTAGCGTTAATTAAATCTTTTCTACTAACACTAAGTGGAAATCCAACTTTTTCTTCATCGCCAGTAAAAGCTGCAATGATTTGAGTATTTTTTAATACACCAGTATCTGATAAAGCCTTAAGTGCATATAGTATAATGATGTTACCACCTTTAATATCACCTATGCCTGGCCCATAAAATTTATCTCCTTCTTTTTTTGCAGTTTGAAATGGACTGTTTTCCTCAAAAACGGTATCTAAATGCCCTATTAACAAAAGTTTTTTTCCTTGAACATTCCCCGTATTTAATTCACAAAATAAATGACCCGCTCTTTCCATTTCACTTGGCATAGGAATCCAAGTAGGTGTAAATCCAATTTTTTTGAATTCTTCTGAAAAAACAGTTCCTACTTTTTTCACCCCTAACACATTCATCGTTCCGCTATTGATATTTACCACTTTTTCTAAAAGTGTTAGTGCTTCATCATTATTATTTGCAACTTGTTTCAATATCTTTTTTTCAATTCGACTTAATTTTTGAGCATTTACAGAAGAAATACTTACTAAAAGAAACAATACAAGACTTATTTTAAGAATTTTCATATTAAGATAGGTAATTATTAAGTTGTAAATTTAATAAAATTAAATGCATACAAGTAAGTAAGTTTATTTTTTTACTTTTTGTGAAATTATTTTTGTATATCCGTTTTTGTCATAACATTGTCACGTCACCCTGAACCTGCTAGCGAGCAGCTTCAGAATGACGTCCTAACTCATTTTATGATATTTTGTGGGCAATCAAAAATTATTTGATGTGCATTGTTAAAATATAATATAGAGAATAGTTAACCAGTTTAAAGATTAATTTCTAAGTTTGCATGTTAAGAAAATGAAGCTTAAATACACATATTTAAAAGATGAAAGAACAACATAATAAATTTATAAGAAGAGCAGTTGAGCTTGCAAATGAAGGTGTAAATTCAAATTGCGGAGGACCTTTTGGTGCAGTTGTAGTTAAAGACAACAAAATTATTGCTGAAGGATATAATAGTGTAACATCGGTGAATGATCCCACAGCACATGCTGAAATTGTAGCCATTAGAAAAGCTTGTAAAAAGCTAGGAACATTTCAATTAGATGATTGTATCATTTATACTTCGTGTGAACCTTGCCCTATGTGCTTGGGTGCTATTTATTGGGCGAGACCTAAAGAGGTTTACTATGCTTGTACACGAGAAGATGCTGCCGCTATAGATTTTGATGACCAATTCATTTACAATGAGATTGGAAAAAACATAGACGATCGTCAAATTAAATTTACTCAAATTCTACAAGATGAAGCATTGCAAGTTTTTGAAAACTGGAAATCAAAGACAGATAAAACAGAATACTAAGTTTTTAGAAAATAGTTTCACTTAAGGCGTAATAAATAGCCATTAACGCTGAAAATATTGCACTAGCTAAAAAACGCCATTTTAATGGCATTTTATTCTGAATACTATAATTTGCGATAAATGAAATAGGAATATTTGCTAGGAATGACCAAAATGCTATTTCTAGCAAATGACTATTAATTGCTGCAAAATTTCCTGAAAATATTTTGATAAATAGTAAGTGTCTCCAAATCCACAATGGATTAAAATAAGCTATTGCCAACCCTGTTTTTGCCAACGTTAATTTTATTCCTGAATACGACTTGGTTTTTTGGACAATCCAGTTAAAGTAATTAGGTATTTCAAAAGCGTACAGTGTAGCTCCAATCAGCACCATTCCAATCAGCCTACTCCATTGAAATTCATCTAGAAACAAAGCAGCGACGGTATCTCCAGCACTGTAAATGATAGCTCCTTTTAATATGTTTGATTTGGTGAAATGTAGTTTGATAATAAAATGTTTTAAATAGTGGTTACTCTTCATATAAACCCATCAATACCTTTTCTGGCGTAAATGGCGCATCAAATTTTAGTTGGTAGTTAGGGTTGAATTCTTTTACCGCATTTTGAATGGCAAAATAAGCACCAATTCCATACATTAATGGAGGTTCACCAACAGCTTTAGATTTTAAGATAGCGTGCTCGTTTCCAAGAGTTTCAAGTGGTAATACTTCAATTGTTTTTGGTGCAGAAAACACATCTGGAACTTTATAGGTAGATAATGCGTTTGAAAGCAATTGTCCTTGCTTATTATAGGAAATCTCTTCCAAAGTCATCCAACCAATTCCTTGAACCAAAGCACCTTCTACCTGACCTGTATCAATACCAATATTCATACTTTTTCCAAAATCGTGTACAATTTTTACGGCATCAATTTCATAAGTTCCTCTAAGGCAATCTATAGTAACAATTGTAATGGCAGTTCCATATACGTGATAAGCAAAGGGGTGTCCTTTTTCTTTGGTTTTATCAAAATGAATAATAGGTGTCGCATAATGTGCATTTTCTGAAAGTGCAACACGTTCAAACATAGCTTGTTCAACTACTTTTTCCCAAGTGAGAGAAGTTTGTTGCTGGTTGATATATACCATATCATTTTTGAATTCAATAATATTTTTATCAACAGCTAATAGAGTTGCTGCAACAGTTGTTAACCTGTCTATTAAAGAATTACATGCTTTTAAAACTGCTTTTCCATTTAAATCAGCTGTAGCACTTGCAGCTGTTGGAGAAGTGTTTGCAACTCTTGTAGTATTTGTAGTTTCTAATTTTACTTTAGTTGTATTAATACCCAATGTTGCTGAAGCTACTTGGAGCATTTTTGTATTTACACTCTGACCCATTTCAACAGCCCCAGTACTTACTCCAACACTACCATCTTGGTAAATATGAATTAAAGCTCTTGCATGATTCATAGGTGTATTGGTAAACGAAATTCCAAAAGTGATTGGCATAAATGACAATCCTTTTTTGTATTGTGCATTTTTATTGTTGAAAGTTGCTATTTCTTCTTCTAGTTTAGCTGAATTAAAGTTGTTTTTTGCTGAAGTCCAGCAATTTTCCATTTCAACTTGTGTTGCTATTTGGCCATACGAAAACTCATCATTTTCATGGAGTAAATTTAGCTCTTGAATTTTCTTTTTATCGATTCCTATTTCTTCAGCTGCTTTGGCAATTGCTGATTCAATAACAAACATTCCTTGTGGTCCTCCAAAACCTCTAAAAGCTGTATTTGGCGGTAAATTTGTTTTACAGCTATGAACTGTTGTAGTTACGTTGGGAATAAAGTAACTGTTGGTTGCGTGAAACAAAGTGCGCTCTGCAATTGCGGGTGATAAATCTGCAGCAGCTCCTGAGTTTTGAAGAAATTCAACTTCAAAAGCTTGAATTTTGTACTCTTTTGACAGCCCAATTTTAAACGTAGATTCGTACGGATGACGTTTCCCTGTCATACGTAAATCATCGTGGCGATTTAAAATGTATTTTACAGGTTTTTTTAAATTTTGCACTGCAACAGCAGCCATAACCGCCCAAGGTGTTGCTTGATCTTCTTTCCCACCAAAACCACCACCTAAACGAATAACATCAACTTCAATTTTATGCATAGAAATACCTAAAACCTTCGCAACTGTTTTTTGAACAGAAGTTGGCCCTTGTGTTGAGGATGTAATTTTAATGTTGCCGTTTTCCATTGGAACAGCGTAACAGCCTTGAGTTTCTAAATACAAATGTTCTTGTCCGTTAGAAAAAGTTTCACCTTCAATTACATACTCGCAATTTGAAAAGGAAGATGTAGTATTCCCTAATTTAAATGAACGAGGAGCATTGATAAAACTACCTTTCTCTTTTGCCTCTTTCGCTGTGGTAATAACAGGTTTTTCATTAATTTCAATGGTAATAAGTGCTCTTGATTTTTTTGCAATAGCTTCTGATGTTGCAACAATAAAAGCAATAGGTTGTCCTATAAAATGCACTTCACCTTCTGCCCACAAAGGTTCATCAGGAATAATACCTCCAATTTGATTTTCGCCTAAAATATCTTTGTACGTAAATATTTTTACCACACCTTCTAAGCTTTCAGCTTTAGAAAAATCTATATTTTTGATAGTTCCATGTGCTTTTGGTGAATCAAATGTTACGCCATATAAGGTACCTTGTAAAGTAGGAATATCATCTACAAAAAGTGATTCACCTCTAACGTGTCCAAAGGAATCTATATTTTTCATTGTTTTCATATGTTTAAACATTATTTTTTAGCGGTAACATATGCTGTTCGCTATTCATCAACTTCTTTTACTTTAACATTTATTGTGCTCGGTTCATTTGGATACTAAGTTTTGAAAATTAATTAGTTGAGGGAATAATGTGATAAAATGTGCATAAAAAAGTTGTTTAGCCAATGCTCGCTTGTATGTTTCAGTTCCTCTAACATCACTGATAGGACTAATTTCAGACTGCAGTACTTTTTCAGCTTCCTTAATAGTAGATGTGTTAATAGTCTTATGTTTTAAAAATTGATTTGTTTTTGAAAGATATTTTGGAATAGGAGCAACACCACCCATAGAAAAGTGTGCATGTGAGATGACATTATTTTTAGTTAAAATTTTACAAGCAGCATTCACACTAGCAATATCTAAATGCGTTCGTTTGCTTACTTTTTCAAAATTAAAATCACCTATCGAAATATTAAATGAGATAGCTACAATTAATTCCCCTTCTTTCAAATCTACAACTTTGTAGTTTTTGTGAAATTCTTGAAATGATATTTTTCGTACACTACCACTTGCATGTTGTACGGTTAGTTCACTGTTTAATGCTAAAAAAAAGATAGACATATCACCAATAGGCGAAGCGTTTACAAAATTACCTCCTAAAGTTCCCATATTTCTAATTTGTTCTGAAGAAATTAGTTTTAGAAACTTTTTCAGTGAAGGGAAAATAGTATTTAATTGTTCATTTTGTAAAATTTGTGTTACTGTTGTATTGGCACCAATAGTACATTTATCTTTGGTAAATACGATACCTTTTAACGCTTTTTCTTCGGAAATTAAATGTACTTTTTCAGCTGAGAGTAAATCGGCATTGCGTACATACACATCTGTTCCATTTGCTACAATTATTCCTTCTTTTACCAATTCGGTTTGTTGTAATTGTTGCAGTTTTTGAGGGATATCATTAAAATAAGCAGGTAAAAACCCTTCCTCAATCAACCATGAAATTTGATTATCATTGTTTTTATCTACTAGTTTTTTGTTTACTGAGTTGGCCGCTTTTTCAATAGATTTATATCCTGTACATCTACAAATATTACCACTAATTGCATCATTACAAGTTGCAGTTGTTTGTGGCGATTTTTCTATAGCATAACCAGCCAAAGAAACCACAAACCCAGGGGTACAATAACCACATTGGGTAGCGTAATTACTTGTTATTGCTTTTTGTACAAAATTCAAGTTTTCAGGCAAATTAATTCCTTCAACAGTTACAATATGTTTTCCATTTGCATTTCCTAAAGGAGATATACAAGAAGTAATACTTTTATAGGTGATTTTAGAGTTATCTAAGGAGCCTACTAAAACAGTACATGCACCACAATCACCCTCTCTACAACCAATTTTTGTTCCTTTTAATTGTTGGTGTTCTCTAATAAAATCGACCAAAGTCATTCCTGAGTTTTCGGTTGTTCTAACAACTTCGTTGTTTAATATAAATTGTATCATAAGCTAAGGGGCAATGTACTAAAAAGTACAAAGTCTAAAAATTATTTTAGTTATTTTTTTTGTAATAATTATTTCATTAGGAAGTGTAATTTATCATTTTATGAAGTTTATTTGAGCGGTTTTGTTGTTTCTATATTTTTTTGCACTTTTATAATTGTAAATGCTATATTTGCAGCGCTAAAAATAAAATTATGAAGGCAGGAATTGTAGGATTACCAAACGTAGGAAAATCAACCTTATTTAATTGTTTATCAAATGCAAAAGCACAAAGTGCTAACTTTCCATTTTGTACGATAGAACCAAATATTGGAGTGGTAAATGTACCAGATGATAGATTGGTGAAATTAGAAGAATTGGTAAACCCAGAACGTGTACTACCAGCGACAGTTGATATAGTTGATATTGCAGGGTTGGTACGTGGAGCTAGTAAGGGAGAAGGCTTAGGAAATCAATTTTTGGCAAATATTCGTGAAACAGATGCAATCATCCATGTAGTTCGTTGTTTCGACAATGACAATATTGTTCATGTTGATACCACTATTGATCCAGTAAGAGATAAAGAAACTATTGATATTGAATTGCAGTTAAAAGACTTAGAATCTTTAGAGAAAAGAATAGACCGTGTTAAAAAAAATGCGAGAACAGGAAATAAAGAAGCTCAAAAAGAGCTGGATGTGCTAGAAAAAGTAAAAGCAGGATTGGAAGCAGCAGTTTCAGTAAGAGCCATTGAATTAGTAGATAAAGAGCGTGAAGAGTATATTAAGCCATTACAATTAATTACGGATAAACCCGTATTGTATGTTTGTAATGTTGATGAAAATTCGGCAGTTGATGGCAATGATTATGTAAAAGCGTTAAAAGAAGCAGTGAAAGGTGAAAATGCTGAAGTAATAATTCTTGCAGTTGGTACAGAAGCTGATATTACCGAGTTAGAAACTTTTGAAGAACGTCAAATGTTCTTAGAAGACTTAGGGTTAGTAGAACCTGGTGCATCAGTTTTAATTAGAGCAGCTTATAAATTATTAAATTTACAAACCTATTTTACTGCAGGAGTTAAAGAAGTACGTGCTTGGACTATAAACATTGGTGATACAGCACCACAGGCAGCAGGCGTTATTCATACCGATTTTGAAAAAGGATTTATACGTGCTGAAGTTATTACCTATAACGATTTTGTTACTTATGGCAGTGAAGCGAAAGTTAAAGAAGCTGGTAAGATGCGTGTTGAAGGAAAGGAATACATTGTACAGGATGGTGATATGATGAATTTCCGTTTTAATGTTTAGTTGTCATTATTTCTTATAAAACAAGACTATTACCCCGTCTCAAATATAAAACCTTTTTAAGGAGGTGATTTTAGATATACATAAAGTTTAAGAAAGCGAATTGTAAAAATCAATTAAAAAAGATTCCATTGTAATCCTAATTGAAATGTATAATAACGTGTATCCCAATGTGGTCCAAATCTAAAAGGAAACCATCTCCCTGATGTATCAACAAACCATCCGTTTTTATTTGGCAATGTATCTATATCTCTAGTAAGTAAATAATTAAATTCTAACAAGGCTCTTACTTTTTTTGCTATAGGTAAAGAGAGACTGTAAGACAATTTAAATGCAGCTCTCCACTGTGTTCTTCCTTGTTCTACTTCTGTTAATGTTTCTCCAATTCCTATTCCGAAAAATGAATATTTTTCAGATGATTGCTTACTGTTTTTACCTAAAAAAGGGAAACGATATTTACGCAAAACACTAAAGAAAAAGGCTTCTCTACCTTGTTCTATCCTATAGAAAGGAGGGAGTTCATTAGTCAAAAACTCATTAGCTTCGCTTATATGTTCCCACCCGTAATAGTCTAATCTAATCCCAAATTTTTTAAAATAATAAGTTGCGTTTATATTAAAGATTGGCGTAACAGATGAATGTACTTCTGTGGTTTTTATGTTCTCTTCCAAGATGCCATCTTGATAGCGTCTAAATTTAAGATCTTGCCTTCCAGGTATTTGAATCCCATAAGATGTGCCAATAGAAAATTGAGCATAAGTTGATTCTACAGAAAATATAAAGATTTGAACTAACAGTATTGAGACAAAAGCATTCTTTTTTAATTTACTCATTATAGTGATGGATTTTATGTTCATATTTACCCTAGTATAAAATGCCATATACTATATAAATAAATAGAAATGTTTTGATATAAACATTTAAAGATGATAAATATTGTATAAAAAGTAAAATAGGTTAACTTAAGTTGATTATTGCTAAACTGTTATTCTTATATAGGTTAAATATTTGGTGGGAAGTTTTGGTTGAACTTTTAGGAATCAACTCAATTTAATTATGAGAATTTCTTACGTTGTTACATTCACAACAAAGTTTATACAATCTGGTTGTTAATAATTATTTTAACAGACTTCTTTTTATATTTTAAGTCAAAATTGTACTTTAGCGACTCTTCAAGAATATTATAGATTTAAATGGCTAAACAAGCAGCATATACTGAGGATAATATCCGTTCACTCGATTGGAAAGAGCATATAAGAATGCGTCCGGGAATGTATATAGGTAAATTGGGTGATGGTTCATCACCTGATGATGGAATTTATATTTTAATAAAGGAAGTCTTAGACAACTCCATTGATGAATACGTAATGGGTGCCGGAAAAACCATTGAAGTTTCTGTAAAAGAGAATACAGTTACTGTTCGTGACTATGGACGTGGTATTCCACTAGGAAAAGTAGTAGATGTAGTTTCAAAAATGAACACAGGAGGAAAGTACGATTCACGCGCATTCAAAAAATCTGTAGGGTTAAATGGAGTAGGAACTAAGGCTGTTAACGCACTCTCATCGTATTTTAAAGTACAATCTATTCGCGATGGACAAACAGCATTTGCTGAGTTTTCAGCAGGAGATATTACAACAAATGAAGAGGCTCATGATTCTTCCCAACGTAAAGGGACTAAAGTAACCTTTGTACCGGATAAAGAAATATTTTCAAAATATAAATACAGAAGTGAATACATTGTAAAAATGATTAAAAACTATGTGTATTTAAACACGGGGTTAACAATTGTTTTTAATGGGGAAAAATATTTTTCTGAGAATGGATTGAAAGATTTATTAGAAGAAAATATAGCAGATGAGTTTATGTTGTTTCCAATTATTCACCTTAAAGGAGAAGATATTGAAGTTGCACTAACATATAGCAAAGCACAATACAGTGAAGAATACCACTCTTTTGTAAATGGGCAGCATACTACACAAGGAGGTACACATCAAAATGCTTTTAGAGAAGCTATTGTAAAAACAATACGTGATTTTTTTGGTAAAAATTACGAAGCTTCAGACATTCGGAAATCTATAGTTTCAGCAATTAGTGTAAAAGTGATGGAGCCTGTTTTTGAGAGTCAGACCAAAACAAAATTAGGTTCCACAGAAATGGGTGGAGGTTTACCAACGGTTCGTACCTTTATTAGTGATTTTGTAAAAACGAATTTAGATAACTACTTGCATAAAAATCCAGACGTAGCTGAAAAAATTCAAAAGAAAATTTTACAAGCAGAAAAAGAACGAAAAGATTTATCTGGAATTAGAAAACTAGCACGTGAACGTGCAAAAAAAGCAAGTTTACACAATAAAAAATTACGAGATTGTAGAGTTCATTTAAACGATTTAAAAAAAGACAATCGTTTAGAAAGTACTTTGTTTATTACCGAAGGAGATTCAGCAAGTGGTTCTATTACAAAATCGAGAGATGTAAATACGCAAGCCGTTTTTAGTTTACGGGGAAAGCCTTTGAACTCCTACAATATGAGTAAAAAAATTGTGTATGAAAACGAAGAATTTAATCTGTTACAAGCAGCATTGAATATTGAAGATGGTTTAGAAGATTTACGTTATAATAATATTGTAATTGCTACTGATGCAGATGTTGATGGTATGCACATTAGATTGCTGTTAATTACGTTCTTTTTACAATTTTTTCCTGAGTTAATTAAAGAAGGACATTTGTTTATTTTAGATACGCCATTGTTTAGAGTGCGTGATAAAAAACAAACGTTTTATTGCTATTCACCTGAAGAAAAGCAACATGCAATTGATAATTTAAAAGGGAAGCCTGAGATAACTCGATTTAAAGGGTTGGGAGAAATATCACCAGATGAATTTGTTCATTTTATAGGAAAAGATATTCGATTAGATCCTATTATGCTCGATAAAGAAATGTCTATTGATAAATTATTGGAGTTTTATATGGGAAAGAATACACCTGACAGACAAAAATTTATTATTGAAAATTTAAAAGTAGAACTAGATATCGTAGAGGAATAAATATAAAGGTTAGATTCTAACTGTCATTCCTGCGTAGGCAGGAATCTAAAATTAAGTTAAAAAGTAGCACAAAGCTTTAAGAAATAGATAAATTTAATTAAAAAATAAAAAGTTAGTATAGATTCTTGCCTTCGCAGGAATGATAAAAAATCTTCCCTTTGGGAAGGATTAAGGATGGGAGACAATATGCAAGAAGAAGAATACAATGAAAATATAAACGAAGAATTTGACAACCAAGAAACCATTACCAAAGTCACGGGAATGTATAAAGATTGGTTTTTAGACTATGCCTCGTATGTTATTTTAGAACGTGCAGTACCAGGTATTAGAGACGGCTTTAAACCTGTACAACGTAGAATATTGCATTCTATGAAAGATTTGGATGATGGACGTTACAATAAGGTTGCAAATATTGTAGGGCATACCATGCAATACCACCCACATGGCGATGCTTCCATTGCAGATGCAATGGTGCAAATTGGGCAAAAAGAACTGTTGATTGATATGCAGGGGAACTGGGGAAATATTTTAACGGGTGATCGTGCAGCAGCTTCACGTTATATAGAAGCACGATTATCAAAATTTGCCTTAGAGGTGGTATTTAACCCAAAAACTACAAAATGGCAAGCGTCTTATGATGGAAGAAGAAAAGAGCCTATAGATTTACCTGTAAAGTTCCCAATGTTATTAGCACAAGGAGCAGAAGGGATTGCGGTAGGGCTTTCAACCAAAATATTACCACATAATTTTAGAGAATTAATAGATGCTTCGATTAAGCATTTAAAAGGAAAGAGTTTTACATTGATACCCGATTTTTTAACTGGAGGAATTGCAGATGTATCCAATTATAATGATGGAAAACGAGGTGGGAAAATTAGAGTACGAGCTAAAATTTTTCAACTAGATAAAAAAACGCTGGTTATTTCAGAAATACCTTTTGGTACTACAACTACAACTTTAATAGATTCTATTTTAAAAGCAAATGAAAAAGGAAAAATTAAGATAAAAAAAATAGAAGATAATACAGCTGCAAATGTTGAAATCTTAGTGCATTTGCCAAATGGTATTTCACCTGATAAAACAATTGATGCTTTATATGCATTTACCAATTGTGAAAACTCTATTTCACCTCTGTGTTGTGTTATTGAAGATAATAAACCTGTTTTTATTGGTGTCTCCGAAATTTTAAAACTTTCAACACAACATACCGTTGAACTTTTAAAACAAGAGCTTGAAATTCAATTAAATGAATTGGAAGAACAGTGGCATTTTGCCTCGTTAGAGCGTATTTTTATTGAAAAAAGAATTTATAGAGATATTGAAGAACAAGAAACTTGGAAAGGCGTAATAAAAGCGATTGATAAAGGTTTGAAACCTTACATAAAACACTTGAAACGTGCTATTACAGAGGAAGATATTATTCGTTTGACAGAAATACGTATTAAAAAAATATCAAAATTTGATATTGATAAAGCTAAACAATTAATAGAAAGTTTAGAAGAAAAGATTAAAATTGTTAAACAGCATTTAGCAAATATAATAGATTATGCTATTGATTATTTTAAAAATTTAAAAACCAAATACGGAAAAGGAAAAGAACGCAAAACAGAGATACGTTTATTTGATGATATTGTAGCAACAAAAGTTGTAATGCGCAATACAAAACTATACGTTAATAGAGAAGAGGGTTTTGTAGGTACATCCTTAAAACGAGATGAATACGTGGCCGATTGTGCTGATATTGATGATGTTATTATTTTTAGAAAGGATGGAGTAATGATGGTTACTAGAGTAGATAGTAAAACTTTTGTAGGTAAAGATATTATTCATGTTGCAGTATTTAAAAAGAATGATAAACGTACGGTTTACAATATGATTTACCGAGATGGTAGAAGCGGTCCAAGTTATATGAAACGTTTTAATGTTACAGGAGTAACACGTGATAAAGAATACAATTTAACCGTAGGGAATAAAGCCTCAATTGTACAATATTTTACTGCAAATCCTAACGGTGAGGCTGAAACTGTAACTATTAATTTACGTGCTGTAGGAGGTGTTAAAAAATTAAAATGGGATATAGATTTTTCAAATTTAGCAATTAAAGGTAGAGGTGTTAGAGGGAATAGAGTTACTAAAAACACCATTAGAAAAATTGAATTAAAATCTGAAGGTGTTTCTACACTTAAACCTCGCAAAATATGGTTTGATGATATAACTCAACGATTAAATGTTGATGGAAGAGGAGATTTGTTGGGTGAATTTAAAGGAGAAGACAGGTTGTTAGTTATTAATCAAAAGGGAATAGTTAAAACTATAAAACCAGAGCTAACGACTCATTTTGATTCTAATATGATTGTACTAGAAAAGTGGGTGCCAGCAAAACCAATTTCAGCAATCTATTTCGATGGAGATAAAGAAAAGTATTACGTAAAACGATTTATGATTGATAATCCGAATAAAGAAGAACTCTTTATTTCTGAGCATCCTAAATCACAATTAGAAATTGTAGCAACAGATTATAGACCAGTGGCTGAAATTATTTTTTCTAAACGCAGTTTAGAATCTATTACTATTAATTTTGAAGAATTTATTGCAATTAAAGGAATTAAAGCCCTTGGCAATCAGTTAACTGCAGATAAAGTAAAGCAAGTGAATTTGCTAGAGCCGTTACCTTATGAGCCTCCAGTAATTGAAGATGTAGAAGTAAATGATGAAGAGGTAATTGATAATAGCAGTGTGAAGAAAACACCTGAAAATAATAAGGCCAATTCAAACAAAGAGAAAAGTGGTGATGATGCCAAGACAGAAGACGATGGGCAAATAACACTATTTTAATTTCTCATAGAAAGTAAACTCATAGTCTTTTAATAAATCTGGATGTGCAATTTTGATGATATCTTTCAATACTAAATCTGGTCGGGCAGGAGCTAATTCAAAATAAAGAACACCTCCTTTTTCACCTCTTTTATTAACAAATGTAAAGATATTATGATGCTGAAATGCTTTAAATTCAGCATATATACTGTTGGCATTCTTAAGTTGCTCTATAGTTTTGTAATAGCTAGGAGAAATCCATAAGTCAGCATTTTTTCCTTTTTCAAAAACGTTTTCAATGTTTAAAGATAAACTACCCTTACCACTAGAATTTTTCCATAAATAATTGGTGTTTGCATCACGCAAAAAAGCAGCCTCAAAACTATTTCCAGCAGGTAAATTCCAAATATCTTTAAAAAGTCCACCAGAAATAATTGTGGGCACATTTTTAGCTTTTAAAGCAATAGATTTGGCATTTAAGTAATTTTTTTCAATGTTTTTAAAGATGCTATCAGCTTCACTTTCTTTATTAAATAATACACCAAAAAACTTAATCCATTCAGCTCTACCAAGAGGAGTTTCTTCTAGCCAGTCACCATTTAAGAGTACAGGGATTCCAAATTTTTCAATAACAGTAAACATTTTATTGTTGCTATTTATAGAAAAGCCAATTACTGCATCTGGCTGTAAATCTAATAACAATTCAGTATTAATACTCTCTTCATTCCCCAACTCTTTTATCACCCCTTTATCAACCAGTAATCTTGTTTTTTTTGATGAAATATAGTTCGTATTTGGAAACCCTATTAATTTATCTTGAACACCTAATAATTCTAACATTGGTATATGTGTTGTACTAGTTACTACAATTGACTGCAAAGGTGTTTTTATGGTATTTAAATGTTCTTTATCTAACGAATCAGTTAAAATATATTCAAAAGTTTCTTTTGAGTTTTGGTAAGGAGCTTTTATAATAAGTTTTGTGTAGTTTTTAAAGTGTTGAATATCAAAACCCTTAGCGTATTTGATGGTGTTTTTAACAGTATTTTCTTCATTAAATGAGTTCTTATTCTGATTGTCTTTACAAGAAAAAAAGAGAAATAAAAGAAATATTGGTGTTAAATATTTTAAAAGAAACAGCTTCATTAAAAATTAATTTTTACAAATGTAATATTTTATACATTTAATGGTACAAATTGCGCTCAATTAATTAAATTTGTTGCCGATTATGGTTTTTATCTATACTTCTGTATACATAAATTAAAAGGGAATTCGGTTAAAAACCGAAGCTGTACCCGCAACTGTAAGCTTTGTCGAAATTATTCGATGGTTGTTATTAAACTTTGTAACCACTGTTTATTTTTAAATGGGAAGGTGAATAACAATACGTGAGCCAGGAGACCTGCCAAATCATTTTAATTAACACTTTCGGGAGAAAAGTAAATTAAGTATGAAGCAATTTAGCAGATTTTTATTTTTTTTATTTCTTATTCATAATTGGAGTTCTTATGGGCAGAAAGATTCGATTGTTACTTTAGACATTGTTGTTTTAAGTGATGTTAAATTGAAGAATTTTTCAACAGGATTCAATGTGAACGAAATTTCAGATTCTATAATTAAAACGCAAACTTCATTAACTAATTTACTTAGTTTAAATACGTTAATTTATTTTAAGGAAAATGGTTATGGAATGGTTTCTTCACCATCATTTAGAGGCACAAATGCTTCACAAACAGCTGTTATTTGGAATGGTATAAATGTAAACTCTCAATTAACGGGGCAAGCAGATTTCAATAATATTTCGATTGTAAATTACAATAATATTAGTGTTAAAAGTGGAGGAAGCTCCGTACAATATGGCAGTGGAGCTATTGGAGGCAGTATTCACCTTAATAATTCTTTTCATTTTTACAATCATTTTAAAAATGAGCTTCAAGTATCTTATGGTAGTTTTAACACACTAAACACTTCATATAAATTAAGTGCAGGTACTGATAAAAAATATGTTGCTGTAGGAATTGATTATAAGAATTCTGAAAATGATTATGAGTACTTAGGTTATGATGAAAAAAATAAAAATGGTGCCTATAATTTCTTGGCGTTTAATTTTAATGCAGGGTATTTTATAAACGATAATGTATTGCTAAAGTTATTTCACAATTCAAGTTTTAATGATAGAAATTTGTCGGGAACATTAACCTATAATGCAAAAGATGCATACGAAAACACAAATTCTAAAACCTTAGTGGTACTAGATTTTTTGACTAAAAAATTCTCATCTAATATAAATTTTGCACATATTTATGAAGACTATAAGTACTTTCCAAACAGTGAGAATATTGACCAATATTCTTTTGGAAAAGTAACTACTTTTGTTGCAAAATACGATGCTTCTCTTTACCTGAAATCGTATGATATAGAATTAAAAGGAATATTAGAATATAATGGTGTAAATGGTACAGGCAGTAATATAGGAGATAATCAAAGAGATGTGTTTTCCGCTGTTTTTTTACTTAATCATAAGTTAACCTCAAAAATTGATTATAGTGTAAATGTAAGAACAGAAGTTACAAGTCAATACAACATTCCATTTATTTTTTCAATAGGATCAAACCTTCAAATTACAAAATTGTATACCTTAAAGTTTAATACCTCTAAAAATTATAGAATCCCAACATTTAATGATTTATACTGGGTTCCTGGAGGAAATGTAGATTTAAAACCAGAAAATTCATACCAATTTGAAATAGGAAATGACTTTAATTTTAATTCTCAAAAATTCAATTTAACAGGATATTATATCAAATCTGAAGATATGATAAAGTGGTTACCAAACACAAATAATATTTGGTCTCCAATTAATATTCAAGAAGTTGAAAGTTATGGAATTGAATTTCAATACAACATATCTAAAAAAATTGGGAGTACTCAAATGTCTTTTTTAACAAATTATGGATATACCATTTCAAAAAATAGCAAAACAAATAATCAATTAATTTACGTGCCAAAACACAAGGTAACATCAACATTATCACTTAATTATAAAAATATTTCGACTTATTATCAATTGCTTTATAACGGTAGTGTTTATACCACAACGGATAATTATAATAATTTAAGTTCGTATGATGTTTCAGATGTTGGTATTAGTTATGTGTTACCAAATAAAAGAAAATTAACGACAACAATAACTTTTAAAGTTCAAAATATTTTTAACGAAAAATACCAAAATGTGGCATATAGACCTATGCCAAATAGAAATTATAAATTAAAATTAATCTTAAATTTTTAGTAATATGAAAAACAGTAAAATAATAATTATGGCAATTTTCTTTTTAGGAATGGTTGTTACATCGTGTAGTGATGATGAAACAATTATAGAACCGAAAGGAGATTACGAAAATGGAATACTTATTGCCAGTGAAGGACCTTTTGGAAGTGGTACAGGAACCGTAATGTATATAAGTGATGATTTTACAGTAACGGAAAATGCCATTTTTAATAAAGTAAATAATTTAGATATTGGAAATATTTTACAGTCTATTGGGTTTGAAGAAGATTATGCTTATTTGATTGCAAATGTTTCAAACAAAATAACAGTTGTTAATAGATATACGTTTGAAGAAATTACGACCATTACAGAAGGGTTAAATAACCCTAGGTATTTTGCAGAAGTAAATGGTAAAGGATATGTAACTAATTGGGGAGATCCATTAAATAATGATGACGATTACATTGCTGTGCTTAATTTAAGTACCAATGTTGTTGAATCAACAATACCAGTTGCATTTGGGCCTGAAGAAATTGTAGCAGTAAACAACACACTTTATGTAGCACATCAGGGAGGTTACGGTCAAAACAATATTGTTTCTGTAATTAGTACAAGTTCTAATAGTATTATTAAAACATTAGAAGTTGGTGATGTTCCTAATTCATTAACAGTTGATGATAATGACGATGTGTGGGTTTTATCAGGAGGTAAACCTAGTTGGACAGGTGTTGAAAGTAAAGGTGTTTTATCTAAAATTAATACAGGTACAAACCTAATAGCTGTAAGTTTTGATTTTCAGGTTACAGAACACCCAAATTTTTTATCTGTAGATGACGATTATTTGTATTATAACTTAGGAGGAAATGTGTATAAAATGAGTAGTACAGCTTCTGTATTACCAACTTCAGAAGAAATTTCAGGGTTGTATAGTTATAATATGGTGGCTAAAGATGGTATATTGTATGCAACAGATGCTGGTGATTATGCTAGTAATGGAAAACTGTACTTATATGATTTATCTACAAATTCATTAACAAATACATTCACAACAGGAATTATTCCAAATGGGATTTACTTTAATTAAATTGTAGCATATAAAAAAGAAGGCTTTCTATAAAGTTAGAAAGCCTTCTTTTTTATATAAAACTTTTAACTTCTTCTTTTATAAACACTAGTGCTGTGAATGAAGGAGGTGTTGTGTTTATCATTTTTTGTAAAATAACTTCCCTTAATTCTTGGGCAGTTTTAACGGTATCATCTTCGGAAGCTCTTTTGATTAGCTGTATTGTTGCATTTTTTGAAGTAAGAATAATATCCCAACATTGTTTTGAAATATAAATTTGCTGTGCTAAATTATGTTCAAACTCTTGCTCAATAGTATTAATTAGACTTATTGTGTAGGAATTTTTATCATTATTTACTGAAGTAATTCTAATTAATAACTTAGAAGGGTTTATTCGTTCTAAAAATAAGGTCATTCGTTCATAAGCCTGTAATTTGATTGGTAAGCTATACTTTTGATTTTCTTTTAAAGCTAAAATTTTTAACTTCTTTTCTTCAGTTTTAGTATGATTTAAGAAAAAATAATAGGCAATTAAACCTGTTACAATTGAAGGTATAGTATAGCTTAATAAATCAATAATTTTTGATATCTCAATAATTTGTAAAATTTTCATAATAATCTAAAATAAAATGTAAATTTATTACATGTTTATTAATTTTCTATATATTAGATGATATTTATCATTAAATCTATATACAGAACTTTCTAATTTTGTTGAGTAATAATTGTTAAATATCTACAAATTAGTGTGCAACAACAACTGTTACATAATAAAAGAACATTAAAATTAAAATTATGAGAAAATTATTAAGAATAGTAGTCGTGCTTTTTACAACAGTAACTTTTGCCCAAACAGGGCACATTATGCAAGGAGTTGGTGCCGTTAATATGTCTATGGGTGGTGCTGCAACTGCACAACCATTAGATATTAGTGGAGCCTTACAATGGAATCCAGCAGCAATATCTGTATTTGATGGAAAAATATTAAAATTTGACATTGGTGCATTTTCAGGTTCTCCAAAAGTTTATTCATCATATACTGATCCAAATAGCGGTATGACTTTTGCTGGTTCAACAAAAGACGATAAAGGATTGTCTCCAATGCCTGCTATCGCTTATGTTTGGGGAAAAGAAGACAGTAAGCATACCTTTGGTGTTTCAGCATTTGGGATTAGTGGTTTTGGTGTAGATTTTCCAACTGAAAGTAACAATCCAGGAAGCCCAAATTTTAACCCAATGGAGCCTGCGAACCCAATTAATTTTCCTCAAGAATTTAATGGTTTTGGCAATTTATATTCAGATTATATGTTATTGCAAGTAGGTTTTACTTGGTCATATCAAGTTTCTGAAAAGTTTTCAATAGGTATTGAACCAACGATTAATTATGGCGCATTAGAAATAGGTCCAAATCCTTTGGTTAGACCTGATTTTCCAATTGAAATGGGTGGAACAGGAAAAGGTTATCCAGTAAGTGAAACTGCTTCTTCTCTTGGTTATGGAGCTCAAATAGGTGTGTTTTATGATACACAGAGTGGGTTTAAAATAGGTGCTTCTTATAAAACACAACAATATTTTGGAGCAATGGAGTTTGATAGTAAATACTTAGATGGCACTGTAGCAAATGATGCGGAATTTACTATGAATTATCCAGCTGTTTACTCTATTGGATTAGGATATTCTAAAGCAAAATTTGATTTAGCTTTAGATTACCGCTATATAGATTATGAAAACGCGGATGGTTTTGATAAATCAGGTTGGGAAATTGGAGATAATGGATTTCCTACAGGAGCAGTAAATGGTTTTGGTTGGAATAGTATAAATGTTATTTCAGCAGGGATACAATATAAAGGAATTGAAAAATTACCTTTACGTTTTGGATATACGTATAGTAGTAATCCTATTGATGAAGAATTGGCATTTTTCTCAATGCCTGCAACAGCTATTATAGCACATGCATTCCAATTTGGATTTAGTTACCCAATTGGTGATAACTTTATGTTAGATGCCTTATACCACCATGGAATTAGTGATGGTAAAACTGAAGGACAAATGTTAAGTCCAATGGCAATATCACCAACAAACCCACTTGGTAAAGTTCCAGAAACCAAAGTAGGGTACGATATGACTACTGATCTTATTATGATAGGTATTACTTATACATTTGCAAAAAAATAAGTTCATTAAAGAATAATTAACCTACAAAGTTTATAAATTAAAAACGGCTTCAAGTTGAAGCCGTTTTTTTATGCCAAATTTCAAAAATTCACTAATATTCTCGTTTATTTGTATATTGTACAACTAAAATTTGATGCCCGTTATTAATCATAGAATACGTCACCCTGAACTTGTTTACTCATCCATTTTATATTTTATTTATGGAATTCGTGAATATTCATTTCAAGGTCTCATTAATAAAAATTATTGATTGTCAAAAACGATGATATGCTGAAACAAGTTCAGCATGACATGTAAATAAGAAATATAATCCTAAACTAAAAAAATGTTACTTCAAAAAAATAATAAATTTTTATATTTATATGCACTTGTTTTATTTATACTAGCTGCGTTGTATGGCTTATTATTAAGATGGAATTTTACATTTCCTTTAAAGTTTGTGAATTACCATCACCTTTTACAAAGTCATTCTCATGTGGCATTTTTAGGATGGGGCTACATTGCAACTCTAGCAGTTCTCTTAAATTATTTTGTTGAAGCCACAGAGAAACAGTTTAAGTTATATAAAATAGTATTAATAATACTACTTAGCAGTATTACCTTAATGTTAATTAGTTTCCCTTTAGGAGGTTATAAATTATTTTCAATTATATTATTATCGGTATTTGGAATTGCTAGTTATGTGATTTCATATAGATTATTGAAAGATATTAAGGGCGAAACCGTAGCCGTAAAATTAATAAAATACGGTATTTATTATTATTTATTATCAAGTTTGGCAACTTGGTTTTTAGCTGGTGTTATTGTAACTCAAGGTAAAACAGCCTTATATCACAATACTATTTATTTTTATTTACATTTTTTATACAATGGCTATTTTGTTTTTGTACTTTTTGGTTTATTGTTTAAAATTTTTGAACAGCAAAATATTATAATTTCAAATAAATTACAACAAAATTTCTTTTGGTACTTAAACATTGCCTGTGTACCAGCTTATGCATTATCTGTTTTATGGAGTAGTGTTTCCATAGTATTTAATGTGATAGGTTTTGTAGCTTCAACGCTACAATTAATTTCACTAATATTTTTAATAAAAATAATAAGGAAAGCATTTTTACAGCTACATTGGAATTTTATATCTAAACTTTTATTAAAAATGGCATTGGTTTCTTATAGCCTAAAAATTATTTTTCAAATGGCATCTGCATTTCCTTTCATTGTTAAAAAATCACTTGCTTTAAAACCATTTTTTATTATTGGCTATTTACATTTATTTACGTTGGCTTTTATGAGTGTTTTATTATTTTTAATTTTAGATAGATTCAAAAAAATTAGAATTGAAAATAAAATAACTAAAATTGGAATAGTTACATTTATAATTGGAGTAATAGCAACAGAATTGTTATTATTTTCACAAGGCTCTTTCATATTATTACATTCAAGTGCAATTAAAAATTACAATTTGTTCGTCTTCTTTTTTAGTTTTTTTATGGTAATAGGTTTAGTATTTATTTTTATAGGTCAGTTTATAAATAACATTGTACTTAAAAAATAAACTTTGTCAATAACTTTTATTGCTAAACTAAATTTGGAATGGTACTTTTGAAATTCAAAGAATTCTTGTGAATAATTACTTAGAAAATCTTAACGAATCACAAAGAGAGGCCGTTTTACATAAAGATGGCCCAATGATTATTATTGCTGGTGCTGGCTCTGGAAAAACGCGTGTTTTAACCTATAGAATAGCCAATTTAATGCATAATAAAATTGATGCATTCAATATTTTGGCACTAACCTTTACCAATAAAGCAGCACGAGAAATGAAAAGTCGTATTGCCAATGTTGTTGGAGGTTCTGAAGCTAAGAACTTATGGATGGGTACTTTTCATTCGGTTTTTGCACGTATTTTACGTTCAGAAGGTCATCATTTAGGGTTTCCATCAAATTTTACAATTTACGATACACAAGATGCCGTTCGATTGATTTCTTCTATTATTAAAGAAATGCAATTAGATAAAGATAGGTATAAACCAAAACAAGTTTTAAGTCGTATTTCTTCATTTAAAAATAGTTTAATTACGGTTAAAGCATATTATAATAATCCAGATTTATTGGAGGCCGATAAAATAGCACAACGTCCAAAAATTGGAGAAATATATCAGCATTATGTTGATCGCTGTTTTAAGGCAGGGGCAATGGATTTTGATGATTTATTACTTAGAACCAATGAGTTATTAACTCGTTTTCCTGAAATTTTAGCAAAATATCAACAACGGTTTAAGTACATTTTGGTTGATGAATATCAAGATACAAATCACTCACAATACTTAATTGTTAGAGCTTTAGCAGATAGGTTTCAAAATATTTGCGTGGTAGGAGATGATTCTCAAAGTATTTATTCATTTCGTGGAGCAAATATTCAAAACATATTGAATTTTCAGCGTGATTATGAGAAAGTAAGTATTTTTAAATTAGAACAAAATTATCGTTCTTCAAGAAATATTGTTGATGCATCAAACAGCATTATTCAAAGAAATAAAACAAAATTAGATAAGCAAATTTGGACAGCTAATAGTGAAGGTGCAAAAATAAAAGTAATGCGAACTTTTACGGAAGCTGAAGAAGGAAGATTTATTGCAAATTCAATTTTTGATAATAAAATTAATTTACAGTTAAAAAATTCTGAATTCGCAATTCTGTATCGTACAAATGCACAATCTAGAGCCATTGAAGATGCGCTTCGAAAAAAGGATATAAAATATAAAATATACGGAGGATTATCATTTTATCAACGTAAAGAAATTAAAGATACACTTGCATATTTGCGTTTGTTAATAAATCCAAACGATGAAGAAGCTTTAAAAAGAATTATTAATTATCCCGCTCGTGGTATTGGAGCAACAACAATAGATAAATTAACGGTTGCTGCCAATCATTATAAAAAGTCAATTTTTGGGTTATTGTTAAATTTAAAAAGTTTAGATATAAACATCAATGCAGGAACAAAAACAAAGTTGTTGAACTTTGTAACTATGATACAACATTTTCAAATTGAGGCACAAACTAAGAATGCTTTTGAAGTAGCTGAATTTGTAATAAAACAAACTAGATTAGTAAAGGATTTAGAGAGCGATGGAACTCCTGAAGGAGTTAGCAAAGTTGAAAATGTACAAGAATTATTGAATGGTCTTAAAGATTTTGTGGATGTTCAAAAAGAAAATGAAGAAGAAGATTCTTTAGCTTTTTTCTTAGAAGATGTAGCTTTAGCCACCGATTTTGACAGTGAAAAGAAAGATGATACTCCAAGAGTTTCATTAATGACCATTCATTTAGCAAAAGGACTGGAATTCCCATACGTGTACATTGTTGGTTTGGAAGAAAATTTATTTCCATCGGCAATGAGTATGAATACTAGAAGCGAGTTGGAAGAAGAGAGACGGTTATTTTATGTAGCCTTAACAAGAGCAGAAAAACAAGCCTATTTAACCTATGCACAAACTCGTTACCGTTGGGGAAAGTTAGTAGATTGCGAACCAAGTAGATTTTTAGAGGAAATTGATGAGAAATATTTGGAATATTTAACAGTTAAGAAACCTAATTTTTCACAAAACAAGTTCATCAATGAAGATATTTTTGGTAGTGTACCTCAACATAAAATTCGTTTTAAAAAACCAATTCAACGACCACAAAAAAAAATAATTAAGGAACAAAAAGTAGTATTTTCACCTCCTAAAAATTTAAAAAAGGTACCAAAGTCAACACTTAATTCTTCAAATTTATTCGATAGCAAAATAGTGGTAGGCAATATAGTTGAACATTCTAAGTTTGGCAAAGGAGAAGTACTTAGTTTAGAAGGCTTAGGAGCCAATAAAAAAGCTGAAATAAGGTTTGCAACAGTTGGGGTTAAAAAGTTGTTATTACAGTTTGCAAAACTTAGAATTATTAGCTAAAATAATAGTGAAAACAATATTTATATTGTAATTTGCAATTTCTAAAATAGAAGAATAAATACATGGAATTTGATTTAGAATATAACTCGGAAAGACCACATTTAATTATACCAGAATACGGTCGACACATACAAAAACTAGTTGATCACTGCGTTGCCTTAGAAGATGTTGAAGAACGAAATAAAATGGCTAAAGCTATTGTTGATGTAATGGGTAATTTACAACCACATTTACGAGATGTACCTGATTTTAAAAGTAAACTTTGGGACCAACTGTTTATAATGTCTGATTTTAAATTGGATGTTGATTCACCCTATGAAAAGCTTAAAAAAGAAGTTTTACAGGCAAAGCCTGAAAAATTAGAGTATCCAAAATATGCTTCAAAATATCGTTTTTATGGAAACAATATTCAAACTATGATTAATACTGCTTTGACTTGGGAAGAGGGCGAGGCTCGTGATGCATTGTATTTTACCATTGCAAATCATATGAAAAAATGTTATTTGAATTGGAATAAAGATACTGTTGACGATCAAGTGATTTTTAAACACCTAGTTGAATTATCAAAAGGTAACATAGATTTAACTAATAAGGGTGAAACTTTGTCAGAAGTAAAAGATTTACTTAGAAAAAGAAAATCATCAAATAAACAATCTAATAAACAATCTAATAAGCATTCTAATAAGCAGTGGTCAAAAAAAAAGTAACACTAAATTAATTTCAATTAAAAATGGCTACATTTAAAATAGAAGGAGGCCATAAATTAAGTGGTAATATTACTCCTCAAGGAGCTAAGAATGAGGCTTTACAAATTATTTGTGCAGTTTTATTAACAGCTGAAAAAGTTACTATTAGCAATATTCCAAATATTAAAGATGTTAATAAACTAATATTTATTTTAGGTGAGTTAGGTGTAAAAGTAACTAAGATTAATACAGATACATATACTTTCCAAGCGAATGGAATAGATTTAGATTATTTAGAATCTAAAAAATTTAAAAAAGAAGGTAGTTCATTGAGAGGATCTATTATGATTGTTGGTCCACTTTTAGCTCGTTTTGGAAAAGGCTATATACCTAGGCCAGGAGGTGATAAAATTGGAAGACGCAGGTTAGATACTCATTTTGAAGGATTTATTAAGTTAGGAGCCACATTTAGATATAATAAAAATGAACAATTTTATGGTGTTGAGGCAGTAAAGTTATCAGGAACAGATATGCTGTTAGATGAAGCTTCAGTAACTGGAACCGCTAATATTGTTATGGCAGCAGTAATGGCTGAAGGTACTACTACAATTTATAATGCTGCTTGTGAACCTTATTTACAGCAATTGTGTAAGATGTTGATTAGTATGGGTGCTGAAATTGATGGTGTAGGATCCAATTTACTTACAATTAAAGGAGTGAAAAAATTAACTGGTTGTACCCATAGAATTTTACCAGACATGATTGAAATTGGTAGTTTAATAGGCATGGCAGCAATGACAAAATCTTCTATTACCATAAAAGATGTTAGTTGGAAAGATTTAGGTTTAATTCCAAGAGTTTTTCAAAAATTAGGAATTAAATTAGAACGTAAGGGAGATGATATTTTTATACCTGAACAGCAACATTATGAAATTCAGAATTTTATAGATGGATCTATTTTAACAATTTCTGATGCTCCATGGCCTGGGTTTACACCTGATTTATTAAGTATAATATTGGTAGTTGCAACACAAGCTAAGGGAAGCGTGCTAATCCACCAAAAAATGTTTGAGAGTCGCTTGTTTTTTGTAGATAAATTAATTGATATGGGAGCCAAAGTAATACTTTGCGACCCTCATAGAGCAACAGTTATAGGTATGAATCATGAATCGAATTTAAAAGCAACAACGATGACTTCGCCTGATATTAGAGCTGGTATTTCTTTATTAATTGCAGCACTATCTGCTGACGGTACCAGTACTATTCATAACATAGAACAAATAGATAGAGGTTATCAAAATATTGATAAACGTTTAAGAGCTATTGGGGCAAAAATTACTAGAATTGAATAAAAATTATAAATCCTGCTAAGTGCAGGATTTTTTATAAATGTCATATTGGCATAATTTTAAAAATGGCAATATTTTTGTGAACGTTGAATTGAGAGAATTTTTAAGTTAAAAATTATGAGTAAAAAGAAAGGTAATACAGAAGAAAAAGATAAAGGGAGTAAGGAGCAAAAAACTCAAGAAATTAGCATTGAAGAGCAATTACAAGAAGAAGTAGCGAAAGAAAAAGACAAGTTTTTACGTTTGTTTGCTGAATTTGAAAATTATAAAAAACGAACATCAAAAGAGCGAGTAGAATTATTTAAAACTGCCAATGAGGATTTAATGACTACTCTTCTGCCAATTTTAGATGATTTTGAAAGAGGTTTAGCTGAAATTAAAAAAGTGAAGGATAAAGAACTTTTAAAAGGAATGGAATTAATTAACAACAAACTATTTAATCTTTTACTTCAAAAAGGACTGAGCCCAATTAAAGTAAAAAAAGGGGATGTTTTTGATGTAGAGCTACATGAGGCAATTACTCAATTACCTGCACCTTCAGAAGATTTAAAAGGAAAAATCATTGATGTTATAGAACAAGGCTACAAACTAGGAGATAAAATAATTAGATATCCAAAAGTAATAGTTGGTCAATAATTAAAGCAAGTATGAAGATAGATTATTACGAAGTTTTACGTATTACAAAAACTGCATCACAGGCAGAAATAAAGAAAGCTTATAGAAAAAAGGCATTAAAATATCATCCAGATAAAAATCCTGGAGATAAAGAAGCTGAAGAAAAATTTAAACAGGCAGCTGAGGCTTACGAAGTTTTAAGTGATGAAAACAAAAGAGCTAAATATGATCGCTTTGGTCACGCAGCTTTTGAAAATGGAGGAGCCGGAGCCGGTGGCTTTGGTGAAGGAATGAATATGGAAGATATCTTTAGTCAGTTTGGAGATATTTTTGGGGGAGCATTTGGAGGTAGTGGTTTTGGAGGACGTTCAAGAGGAAGGGCTCGTGTAAAAGGAAGTAATTTAAGAATTAGAGTAAAGTTAACTTTAGAAGAAATTGCAAAAGGGGTTGAGAAAAAAGTAAAAGTTCGTAGAAAAGTAAAAGCTTCAGGAGTAACATTTAAAACCTGTTCAAGTTGTAATGGCGCAGGTCAAGTAATGCGTGTTACAAATACTATTTTAGGCCGTATGCAAACAGCAACTACCTGTCCTACCTGTCATGGAACAGGTGAAATTTTGGATAATAAACCTAAAGGAGCAGATAGTAGTGGATTAGAATTTAAAGAAGAAACAGTTTCTATAAAAATTCCACCAGGTGTTACTGAAGGTGTGCAATTAAAAGTAAATGGAAAAGGAAACGCAGCACCAGGAAATAATTCAATTGATGGAGATTTAATAGTAGTTATTGAAGAAATTAAACATGAGACTTTAAAACGAGAAGGAACAAATTTACATTTTGATTTATATATCAATTTATCTGAAGCCGTTTTAGGTACTAGTAAGCATATTGATACAGTTTCAGGAAAAGTTAAAATAAAAATTGAACCAGGTACTCAGTCTGGAAAAATACTAAGATTAAGAGGTAAAGGTTTGCCAAGTATAGACCACTACGGTACAGGTGACTTATTGATACATACAAATGTTTGGACGCCTCAAAACCTTTCGAAAGAGCAAAAAACATTTTTTGAAAAAATGAAAAATGATGATAATTTTGAACCTAACCCTTCAAAATTTGATAAATCTTTTTTTGAAAAAGTAAAAGATATGTTTTCATAAAAAAAAATAAAAAAAATTATTTATTTAAAAAATAAATAAATATATTTGACAAAGTTTATTAGTGAAATATCTAATAACACTTTTTCTTTTTCATAGCAATTTTCCCACTCATACTGTGAGTGGGTTTTTTTTTACACGATTTTTAGCGTACTTTTGCAAAAATTAAGTAGGTCGTCTTATCGCTCCATTTTAAATGTAGAGGAAAGTCCGGACACCAAAGAGTAGCATAGCGGATAACATCCGTCCAGCGTAAGTTGAGGACAAGTGCAACAGAAAGCAAGTACAGTTCGGCTGTAGTGAAACCAGGTAAACTCTATGCGGTGAAATGCCACGTATATTGAAATTTTAGAGTTACTCGCTCTATTTCAAGGGGTAGGCAGCTTGAGCTATAGAGTAATTTATAGCCTAGATAAATGATAAGAACTTTTTAAGTACAAAATCCGGCTTACAGACCTACTTAATTTTATTAAATTCTTAAAAAACAGGGTAATTTATTCCTGTTAATTTGTATTTTTAAAAAAAATAGCTCTTATTTATATTTATATCTATAAAAATAAGATAGATATTGATAATTTTACAATTTGAAACATCATTTTTTGTAACTTCGCGTAATAAAATAATTAAATAAAAATAGATATGGCTTTTGATATTGAAATGATTAAAGGTGTGTATAATCGCATGGCTGAGAGAGTTGATTCTGCAAGAACAGTAGTTAATAAACCCTTAACATTGGCTGAAAAAATATTATACAATCATCTTTGGGATGGTACTACAAATATTGCCTTTAAAAGAGGTAAAGATTATGTTGATTTTGCTCCAGATAGAATTGCTTGTCAAGATGCAACTGCACAAATGGCTTTGTTGCAGTTTATGCAGGCAGGAAAAAATAAAGTTGCAGTGCCTACAACTGTACATTGTGATCACTTAATTCAAGCAAAAATAGGAGCAGATAAAGATTTACAAACTGCATTAAATAATAGTAGTGAAGTGTTTAACTTTTTAGCTTCTGTATCAAACAAATATGGTATCGGGTTTTGGAAACCAGGAGCAGGAATTATACATCAAGTGGTACTAGAGAATTATGCATTTCCTGGAGGAATGATGATTGGTACAGACTCTCATACGGTTAATGCTGGTGGTTTAGGTATGGTTGCCATTGGTGTTGGTGGTGCTGATGCAGTAGATGTGATGGCTGGAATGCCTTGGGAATTAAAATTCCCAAAAATGATAGGTGTAAAATTAACAGGAAAACTTTCAGGTTGGAGTGCGCCAAAAGATGTAATTCTAAAAGTAGCTGGTATTTTAACTGCTAAAGGAGGTACAGGCTGCATTGTTGAATACTTTGGAGAAGGAGCAAAATCTATTTCTGCAACAGGTAAAGGTACAATTTGTAACATGGGAGCTGAAATAGGAGCTACTACTTCAACTTTTGGTTATGATGAATCTATGGAACGCTATTTAAGAGCTACAAACCGTAATGATGTTGCTGATGAAGCAAATAAAATAGCTTCTTATTTAACAGGTGATGCAGAAGTTTATGAAAACCCTGAGCAGTATTTTGATCAAGTAATAGAAATTAATTTATCAGACTTAAAACCACATTTAAATGGTCCTTTTACACCAGACTTAACAACAGAAGTTGGTAAAATGACTGAAAAAGCAACTAAGAATGGATGGCCGTTAAAAGTAGAGTGGGGCTTGATAGGTTCTTGTACCAACTCTTCTTATGAAGATTTGTCAAGAGCTGCCTCAATTGCTAAACAAGCTATTGATAAAAAATTAGTTGCAAAAGCAGAGTTTGGTATCAATCCCGGTTCAGAACAGGTTAGATATACTGCTGAACGTGATGGATTATTAAAAATATTTGAAGATTTGGATGCCAAAATTTTTACCAATGCCTGTGGCCCTTGTATTGGACAATGGGCTAGAGAAGGAGCTGATAAACAAGAAAAAAATACCATAGTTCACTCTTTTAATCGTAACTTTTCAAAAAGAGCAGATGGAAACCCTAATACACATGCTTTTGTAGCCTCACCATCTATAGTCGCTGCAGTAGCAATTGCTGGACGATTAGATTTCAATCCACTGACGGATAAATTAATAAATCAAAATGGAGAAGAGGTTTTATTAGATGAGCCAACAGGTTTTGAATTACCACCAAAAGGATTTGAAGTAGATGACCCAGGATATGTGCCTCCTATTAAAGATGGTTCAAATATTGATATTACTGTTGCTCCTGATTCTAAACGATTACAGTTGTTAACTCCATTTACTCCGTTAGGAAGTGACATTAAAGGTGCTAAATTGTTGATTAAAGCCTACGGTAAGTGTACTACAGATCATATTTCTATGGCTGGACCTTGGTTGAGATACAGAGGACATTTAGATAACATCTCTAATAACATGCTTATTGGAGCAATAAATGCTTTTAATAAAGAAACAAATAAAGTTAAAAATCAGTTAACAGGAGAGTATGGTCATGTTCCTGACGTTGCTAGAGCTTATAAAGCTGCCGGTATTAAATCTATTGTAGTTGGAGACCATAATTATGGAGAAGGTTCATCTAGAGAGCATGCAGCCATGGAGCCACGTCATTTAGGTGTTGCTGCGGTTATTGTTAAATCATTTGCTCGTATTCATGAAACCAATTTAAAAAAGCAAGGAATGTTAGGATTAACATTTGCTAATGAATCGGATTATGATTTAATTAAAGAAGATGATACTTTTAACTTTTTAGATTTAAATGAATTTGCACCAGGAAAACAATTGACTTTAGAAATTGTACATACAGATGGAAGCAAAGATATTATTAAGTTAAATCATACTTACAATGCTGGTCAAATAGAATGGTACAAAGAAGGTTCCGCTTTAAATTTGATTAAAAAGCAAAATACTTAAAGAAATAAGTAGTACAATTAAAATAATTATTAAAGAGGAGTTTTTATACTCCTCTTTTTTTGTGTAAATATTTAGGGGATTTTAATTTTTTAGATATAAGAATTAAACATAAAACGTTTTCGTAGATAATATAACATGACTAGCTATTTTTTTTGTAAATTTCACTAAATTTTCATCCTATGGAAATACTACATATTAGTGCTGAATGTTACCCAATTGCTAAAGTGGGAGGATTAGCAGATGTGGTTGGTGCTCTTCCAAAATACCAGAATGACAGAGGTGTTACTTCTCAAGTAATTATGCCTTTTTATGATAATGATTTCACTAGGAAAAATAACTTTTCTTCAATTTACGAGTCTAAATTAATTTTAGGAGATACTATTTTTAACTTTAGAATTCTTACACTTAAAAATAATAACTTAGGATATGATTTATTCTTGGTCGATATTCCTGAATTATTATTCAAAGAGTTTGTATATTCTGAAGAGGATACAGAACGTTTTTTAGCTTTTCAAATTGCGGTATTAAATTGGATGCTAACTTGGAAAGAGAAACCATCTACAGTACATTGTCACGATTACCATACAGGACTAACTGCTTTTATGATGACACAGTGCTTTAAATATGAGGAGTTATCAAATATTCCTACAGTATTAACAATTCATAATGCACAATACCAAGGTTGGTTTTCACATGACAAAGTAGGTTTAATTCCTGCATTTAATTTTGATAATGTAGGTTTATTAGATTGGGGAGGCTCTATAAATCCTTTAGCAACGGCTATAAAATGTTCTTGGCGAGTTACAACAGTTTCGCCAAGCTATATGGAAGAATTAAAAGAAGATGCCAATGGTTTAGAAAGTTTGTTAAAAAGTGAAAGTGCTAAGTGTGTTGGTATTTTGAATGGTATTGATTTTGAGGTTTGGAATCCAGCAACAGATTCTTATTTAGTAAAAAAATATAAAATATCTACCGTTCAATCCGGACAAAAAGCAAATAAAAAATGGTTGTGTACGCAATTTAATTTAGATGTTAAAAAACCTTTATTTGCATTTATAGGTAGATTGGTTGGTGAAAAAGGAGCTGATTTATTTCCAGAAGTTTTTAAACAAGCACTCAAAGATAATAAAATTTCAATATTATTATTAGGCTCAGGAAATAAAGAAGTTGAAAGTGAACTACATAAACTAAAAGATGAGTTTGAAGGTTCTTACAATACATTTATCGGGTACGATGAGAAATTAGCTCATATTATTTATGCAGGTGCAGATTTTCTATTAATGCCTTCACGTGTTGAACCTTGTGGATTAAATCAAATGTATGCACTACGCTATGGAACTATACCAATTGTTAGAAGTATTGGAGGGTTAAAAGATACTATTATTGATATTTCAGTTGAAAATGGTTTTGGAATTTGCCATAATGAAGTAAGCATTTCAGAAATTACAAATGCAATAGGAAGAGGACGTAAATTATACCAAAATCAACCAAAATATAAACAAATTAGAAAACAAATAATGAGCATTAATCATTCTTGGGATGCTTCAGCAAAAGAATATATTAAATTATATGAATCTTTAAATTAATAAATTATGGCAGGTAAAAATGTTTTAGCAATAATATTAGGTGGTGGGCAAGGTTCAAGATTACATCCATTAACAGAGGCTCGTTCAAAACCAGCAGTTCCAATAGCAGGTAAATATAGATTGGTAGATATTCCTATTTCAAACTGTATCAATGCAGATATTAAAAGAATGTTTGTATTAACGCAATTTAATTCTGCTTCGCTAAACCGCCATATTAAAGATACCTATCATTTTAGTTTTTTTAGCTCCGCTTTTGTAGATGTTTTAGCTGCTGAACAAACTCCTAATAATAGTAAATGGTTTCAGGGAACAGCTGATGCTGTTAGACAAAGTATGCACCATTTTTTACGTTATGATTTTGACTATGCCTTAATTTTATCAGGAGATCAGTTATACCAAATGGATTATGATGAAATGCTTCAAAAACATATTAAAAACAATGCTAAAATATCCATCGCAACCATTCCTGTAAATGCAAAAGATGCTACATCATTTGGAATATTAAAAACAAATAAAAAAGATGATATTACTGCATTTATAGAAAAACCAGCAAAGGAATTATTACCAGATTGGACTTCTGAAGTTAGTGAGCAAATGAATAATGAAGGTAGAAATTACCTTGCTTCTATGGGAATTTATATTTTTAATAAAGATTTATTGGTTGAATTGATGGAAAACCCTGATACGAATGATTTTGGGAAAGAAATAATACCGCAAGCAATTAACGATCATAAAGTTATCAGTTATCAATTTGAAGGATATTGGACAGATATTGGAAATATTGAGTCCTTTTTTGAAGCTAATTTGTCACTAACTGATGATTTTCCGAAATTTGATTTGTACAGCAAAGCAAAACGAATTTATACACATGCCAGAATGTTACCAACAACAAAAGTTTCTGGAACTGCTCTAGACAAAACGGTATTGGCAGATGGTTGTATTATAAATGCAGCAAAAATTGAACACTCAGTAATAGGTATTAGATCTAGAATTGATGTAGAATCAATAGTAATAAATACTTATATGATGGGTTCAGATTATTATGAATCTTTAGAAGATATATTAGATGAAAATATTATTTCTATGGGCATTGGATCACGTTGTTTTATTAAAAATGCAATTTTAGATAAAAATTGTTGTATTGGTGACGATGTAAAAATTAATGGAGGTAACCATTTAAGTGATACAGAAACTGACACGTATGCAATTAGAGATGGAATAGTGGTAGTTAAGAAAGGAGCCGTAATTCCAAACGGATTTAAAATATGAAGAATGTAATTACCTACAGTTTGTTTACAGATTTTGATATTAATTTATTTAAAGCTGGAAAACATTTTAGGTTGTATAAAAAATTTGGATCTCACATAATAACTGTTGATGGGGTGGAAGGAACCTATTTTGCAGTTTGGGCTCCAAGTGCTAATCAAGTTTCAGTAATTGGTGATTTTAACCATTGGAACGGAGGTGAACACAAGTTAAATGTTCGATGGGATTCGTCGGGTATTTGGGAAGGATTTATACCTCATGTTAAAATGGGTACAACGTATAAATATAAAATTCACTCCAACAACAACGGGTATATTTCTGAAAAAGCAGATCCTTATGCAAGACGATGTGAGCACCCTCCAAAAACTGCTTCTATAGTTTGGGAATCTGACTATACGTGGAAAGATACAAAATGGATGCAAAAAAGAAAAAAGCACAACGCATTAGATGCTCCATATTCAGTATATGAAATGCATTTGGGTTCATGGAAAAAGAAAATAGATGAAAATCGTTCTTTATCCTACTTTGAATTAGCGGAAGAGTTGGTAGCATATCTTAAAGAAATGAACTTCACACATGTAGAGTTCATGCCAATTATGGAATATCCTTATGACCCATCTTGGGGATACCAATTAACAGGTTATTTTGCGCCAACAGCACGCTTTGGATATCCCGAAGAATTTAAATTATTGGTAGATAAATTACATCAAAATAATATAGGAGTTATTCTAGATTGGGTTCCTTCACACTTTCCTGAAGACGCTCATGGACTAGGTTTTTTTGATGGCTCAAATCTCTATGAACATCCCGATAAACAAAAAGGATATCATAAAGATTGGACCAGTTTAATATTTAATTATGAAAGAAATGAAGTCCGTTCCTTTTTAATAAGCAACGCACTTTTTTGGTTAGAACAATACCATGCTGACGGATTACGTGTAGATGCTGTAGCTTCTATGTTATATTTAGATTATTCTCGTGAAGATGGAGAATGGGAACCTAATGAATATGGAGGTAACGAGAACCTAGCCGCTATTTCTTTTTTAAAAGACTTAAATACAGAAGTATATGCCTCTTTTCCAGATGTTCAAACTATTGCAGAAGAATCAACAGCTTTTCCAGGTGTTACCAAACCTGTTCATTTAGGAGGTTTAGGTTTTGGCATGAAATGGATGATGGGTTGGATGCATGATACGTTAGACTATTTAAAAAAAGATGCTATTTATAGAAACCACCACCAAAATGATATTACATTTAGTTTAACGTATGCTTTTTCTGAAAACTTTATGTTACCACTATCTCATGACGAAGTAGTATATGGTAAAAATTCTATTCTTGGAAGAATGCCAGGTGATGAATGGCAACGTTTTGCCAATTTAAGATTGCTCTATGGTTATATGTTTACACATCCTGGAACAAAATTAAATTTTATGGGAAGTGAATTTGGACAATATAATGAATGGAATTTTCAACATAGTTTAGATTGGAATTTAGTAGCATTTGAACCACACAAAAAACAGTTAGCTTATTTTAAAGATTTAAATAAATTTTATAAAACATATCCTGCATTATTTGAAAAGGGATTTAGTAAGGATGGTTTTGAATGGATTAGCTTAGATGATTCTCAAAACTCCGTAATTTCTTTTATAAGAAAAGGATACATAAAAGCTCAAGACTTAGTTGTTGTTTGCAATTTCACACCAAATTCAATTAAAAATTACAGAATAGGCTTGCCTTCATCAGGGAAATTAAAAGAAATTTTCACTAGTAATAAAAAGAAATATGGAGGGAGTGGTTATAGAAATTCCAAAGTATTAAATATTGAAAAAATCTCTTGGAATGGAAAACCATTTTCTGCAGAAATTAAAATATCTCCATTAGGAATAAATATATTTGAGCTAAAATAATAGTATTCTCAAAAGTAAAATTAAACACCCTTGTTTTTTTAATAGATTATAGGTGTTTTTATGAAGTAATAAACGCAAAAAATCTATAAAATTAGTATGTTTGCAACCTCGAAATATTACCATAAACTATGATATTAAATACTGAATTAGAATATAAAGGAAATTTATTTCCTTCAAAAATAATCTCTTACAAAAAAGATGTTGATACATTATATTTTACAAGTAAAAACAATGTAGTATTACAGGTAACTATTGAAAGAGATAGCGTGTTACGGTTTAGATATTCTACAACAGGGATTTTTGATAAAGATTTTTCATACGCAATTTCACAATTCGCCAATAAAGGTTTTAATCACTTAGAGATTACAGAAAACGATACAAATTATATAATAACAACGTCAAAATTAATTTGTCTTATTTCAAAATTAGATATGAGAAAATCAATTTATGATGCAAAAGATTCAACCTTAATTTGTGAAGATGAATTAGGTTTTCACTGGGAAGAAAGTTATGAGTTTGGAGGTGATATTGTAAAAATGTCTCTTAAATCTCAGCAAAGTGAAAATTATTACGGTTTAGGAGATAAGCCAGTTGAAAATAATTTAAAAGGAAAAAGGTTTCAAAATTGGGTAACAGATTCCTATGCATTTGAGAGAGGAACAGACCCAATTTATAAAGCAATACCTTTTTACACCGCTTTACACCACGAAAAATCGTATGGTATTTTCTTTGATAACTCATTTCGTTCCTACTTTGATTTTTGTCACGAGAGAAGAAATATTACAAGCTTTTGGGCGCAAGGCGGAGAAATGAATTATTATTTTATGTATGGTCCAGATATGACAGAGGTGGTATCTAATTATACTGATTTAACAGGAAGACCGCAGCATATTCCACCATTGTGGGCATTAGGATATCACCAATGTAAATGGAGTTATTACCCAGAATCAAAAATAAAAGAGATAGCAGCAAAATTTAGAGAACTTAAAATACCTTGTGATGCTCTATATTTGGATATTGATTATATGGAGGGATTTCGTTGCTTTACTTGGAGTAAAGAATATTTTCCGAATCCAAAGAAAATGGTAAAAGAACTTGCTGATGAAGGTTTTAAAACAATTGTAATTATTGATCCAGGTATTAAAATAGATAAAGAATATGCAGTATTTAAAGAAGGTTTAGAAAAAGATTATTTCTGTAAACGAGCAGATGGACCTTATATGAAAGGAAAAGTTTGGCCTGGGGAATGTTATTTTCCAGATTTTACAAACCCGAAAGTTAGAGATTGGTGGTCTAATTTATTTAAAGAATTAATTGAAGATATTGGGGTCAATGGTGTTTGGAACGATATGAATGAACCTGCTGTAATGGATGTTCCTGGTAAATCTTTTCCCAATGATGTCCGCCATAATTATGATGGAAATAATTGTAGCCATAGAAAAGCACATAATATTTACGGTATGCAAATGGCACGTGCAACGTACCATGGTTTAAAGAAATTCAGTTATCCAAAACGACCATTTGTAATAACAAGAGCTGCTTATTCTGGGACTCAGCGTTACACTTCTACTTGGACAGGAGATAATGTTGCAACTTGGGATCATTTATCACTTGCAAACCAACAAGCCCAGCGTATGTGTATGTCTGGATTCTCTTTTGTAGGGTCCGATATAGGTGGTTTTACAGAACAACCAAATGGAGAATTATTTGCTCGTTGGATTCAACTAGGAGTTTTTCACCCATTTTGTAGAGTACACTCATCTGGAGACCATGGAGATCAAGAACCTTGGGTGTTTGGAAATAGTATAACAGCTATTGTTAGAAAATTTATTGAGATACGGTATCAATTACTTCCTTATTTATATACTACTTTTTGGAGATATGTAGGTGAAGGAATTCCTATTTTAAAATCACTGGTATTATTTGACCAAGAAGATCCACATACTCATTATAGAAACGATGAGTTTATTTTTGGTGAAAAGATATTAATTTGTCCTATAATTGAACCAAATGCAAAAGGTAGAAGAATGTATATTCCTAGAGGTAGATGGTATAATTTTTGGGATAATACCATTGAAATTGGAGGTGAAGAAAAATGGGTAGATGCTGATATTGATAGTATGCCAATCTTTATTAAAGAAGGAGCTATTATTCCAAAATACCCAATTCAACAGTATGTGGGTGAAATAGTTATTGAACAACTAGAATTAGATGTATATTTTAAAATTGGTGAAGAATCTTCTGAAGTGTATGAAGATGCTCATGATGGATATGATTATAAAAAAGGGAGATATAGTTTAAGAAATTTTAATCAGGTAGGAAAGCAGCACTCTTTAACTATTCAGCAATTTAAATCAGGTAAATATATGACTAGTTATAATACATTTAAAATAAATATCCATGGGTTGCCATTTAAAATTAATACTGTAGAAGTTGATAACGAAAAAATTGAGATTACTAAATTAAATGGGGATATAACTTTTATTATTTCTAAGGAATTTAGAGAATTGTATATTGTAGGGAAATAAATTTTATTTAAATTTAGCTTATTAAAATATTTTAGTATGAGTAATGTATGGTTTCTAGAAAATGTTAACCTCTTCAAAATATTATGCCCTCATAAGTTTAAGGCATATAAGGATAGTCATAATTTTAATTACTATTCTAAAAATGATTACATATATTTTGAAGAGGATGCTTCAAATAAAGTCTATTTAATTGAGAAGGGAAAGGTTAAACTTGGCTATTACAATGAAGATGGTAGCGAGATAGTTAAGGCGGTTTTATGTAAAGGGGAACTATTTGGCGAAAAAGCTATATTAGGTGAAGAAAAAAGAAATGAATTTGCACAGTCAACAGAGAATAAAACTTCCATTTGTCCAATAGGCGTTTCAACTTTACATGATTTAATGCGTGATAATCAAACTTTTACTTTAAAAATATATAAGTTTATTAATTTTAGAATTAAAAAATTAGAGCGCCGTTTACAAATGCTGCTTTTTAAAGATGCTAAAACTCGATTACTTGATTTTTTAGGTGAACTAAGCGAAGAATTTGGAACCGTATGCAGTAAAACAGGTAAAATAAAAATTCAACATCCTTATACACAAAAAGATATAGCAAACTTAATTGGTACTTCAAGACCTACTTTAAACATATCTTTAAATGAATTAAAAGAAGAAGGAGTTCTTAATTTTAACAGAAATGAAATTATTTTATTAAAAAATACTCCTCATGTTAGCTAGCTAACATTTCACTATATTTTATCACAATACTTTTGCCATATAACAATTAAAAATATTAAATATGGTAAAAATTAAAATAGCATTTAGTTTACTTATCTTGGGATTAGCTTTTACATCCTGTGATAATAGTGATGACATTCCAAACTTTAAAAATTTAACTTTAAACGTTTCAGGTTTAGAAGATTTAGGCAGTGATTATGTTTATGAAGGTTGGATTATTGTAGATGGTTCTCCAATTACAACGGGGAGATTTTCTGTTGATGGAACAGGAAATGCATCTCAAAATACTTTTTCATTAGACTATGAAAGTTTAACATCTGCAACCACTTTTGTTTTAACAATTGAACCAGCTGTTGGTGATAGTCCACCTCCAAGTAGTGTTCATATTTTAGCAGGTGATTTTAGTGGTAAAACGGGAAATCTAAGTATTTCACATGCAGCAGCTCTAGGAAATGATTATGCAACTGCAGCTGGAGAATATATTTTAGCAACCCCAACTAATGGAGTTGATACAAATGAAAATAGTGGTATTTGGTTTTTAAGTTTAGAATCAGGCTCACCGACTGCTGGTTTAAAACTTCCAACATTACCAGTTGGCTGGAAATATGAAGGATGGACGGTTATTAATGGTATTCCTGTAACAACAGGTACATTTACTGCTGTTGATATGGTTGATGATTTTGATGGATTTAGTAGTACTATGGATGGGCCTCCGTTTCCAGGAGAGGATTTTTTAATAAATGCTCCAAGTGGCTTAACTTTTCCTACGGATATTGCAGGTGGGATAGCTGTAATATCTATTGAACCAGATCCTGATAATAGTCCTAATCCATTTTTATTGAAACCCTTAGTAGGTGATATACCTGGAAATGCAATAGATCATACAACTTATACTATGAATCAAAATTTAAATTTTCCTACAGGAACAGTAACACGTTAATTTAAGTACTGTTTAATTTAAAAAGAAGCTGTCTAAAAAGTGCCATTCTGAATGAAATGAAGAATCTTAAAAGATAATAACTACTTTATTATCAAGTAAATAAGATGTTTTTGCTGCGTTCAACATTACAAAGTAAAGACTTTTTAGATAGCCTCTTTTTATTACAGTTATTCTAATTATTAAATTATTATCTGATAGAAATTTTTAATATCTAAGAAATACAATTGGTATAGTTACTTCAGAAGCTATTGGATTACTATCTCGGAGGGCAGGTTTCCAATTAGGCATATTAGCAATAACTCTTTTAGCTTCTTTATTTAAAATTTTGTTAATACCTTTAACTATTTCTATAGTTGATATTTTTCCGTTTTTTTCAATCTTAAAACAAACAATTACTTTCCCTCTAGAACTAGAGTTTTCGGAGTTCTTAGGATATCTAATATTTTTACTTAAATACTTAGCTAATTCTTTATTTCCTCCTGGAAACTGAGGTTGGGAATTTATTTTTGTTGTAAGTGAATTGAACTCAGAAGTCCTAAATTCAACATTATCTTCTATTGAAGCTAACGTATTTTGTGCATTTGTTTGTACAACTAAAAAAAATAGAAATATTGTTGCTGAAATAATTTTCATTTTCTGGATATTTAATAATTAGATTTATTAAAGGTTCTAATTATAGCTGTTAAATTAATTACTACAAAATTCGTCTTTATTACTGCTACAGGATATGATAAATATCACACCATTTATTTTAATTTTGATAATATTCAACAAAAGAAAACCCGGAAAGAATTAATTCTTTCCGGGTTTTTAAAATACCTCTTTTAGAGATTTTTATATTTATTTAAGTACAAAATTTAACCTTGCAAATAAGAAACGACCACCAATACCAAATTGTTGTGCTCTTCTTGACCAATCAAATCTACCGCTACTTCTATTTGTTCCACCGTCAGAGAATGCTAACGCAGCTCTGTCTGGATAAATATCAAATAAGTTATTAGCACCAACAGTAATAGTTAAAACTTCTGTTGCTTTATAACCAAAAGATAAATCTGTAACTACTTTAGTTCCAAAAACTTGCTGTCTAAGTACATTGTTAGTTGCTTCAGTAACTTCACCAAAGTAAACGTTTCTTAAGAAAATATTAAATTTATCAGTTGTTAAACTATGTGATAAATTAATTTTTGTACGAGGTACAGCTTCTTCTAAGTAAACCCTACTTGCTTCATCAAAATAAGTGTCAACTAGACCAGCAGCTCTTATAACGTCAGAAGCTTTTACATCTCCAACTTGTTTTGTATTAGAGAAGGTCGCCGCTAAATCTGTTTTTAATTTGGCATTATCACCTAACATAGCATCGTGCGTAATTACAATATCAATACCTTTTGATTCAGTATCAATAGCATTTGCAAAAAATGCAGCAGCTCCAGCGTTTGCTTGAGATAATAAATTATCTAATTCAGTACCTGTTCCAGGTCCAGTAAATCTACCTGTATATACAACTCTGTCATCAATACCAATCCAATAACCATCAACAGTAAATGTTAAATGAGCATCAGGTAATTTAGATGTAAATCCTAAGCTTAAAGATCTAGATGTTTCTTCCTTTAATTGAGGAATACCTAATAATTTTGCAGCTCTACTATCATTGGCAAATGTTCCAACTTCAATAGGATTACCATCTTGATCAAAAATTGTAGATGTAGAATTAAAGTTTAATTGGTGTAATGAAGGAGCTCTAAAACCAGTGTTAAATGCAGCTCTAATATTGGTGTTTTCACCAGCTTTAATTCTAGTTGCTACTTTAAAGTTCAATGTAGATCCAAAATCAGAATAATCTTCATACCTAGTAGCTAAACTTACTAAGAATTTTTCGGTAACGTCAGCTTCCATATCTAAATAACCAGCAACACTACTTCTACCACGAGATAATTCATTAGCAGGGCTAAATCCAGGGAATACCTGTGATCCACCTGGTCTTGCTCTATCAAAGAAATCTACTGAAGGGTTTTGAGAAGGTAAAGTAATTACCTGTCCATCAGCTGTATATTGAGCATAAGACCCTTCTTCACCAGCGTATATTTCATACGTTTCAACTCTGTACTCTGCTCCAAAAGCTACGTTAAAACCAGACATTGTATCTTCATAAAATTTACTAATATCTAAGTTCGTAGTATTTTGAGCAAATGAAAATCCACCAGCATCAAAAGTTGTTGGAGATGCACTTTGCATAGAAGCATTAAACGTATTTCCAATAGTGTAAAGGAATTCATTTTTACCATAGGTATTACTGAAATCTACATCCCAATCCGAAACTTTCCCTTTAATTCCAACAGAAAATGATTTATCTGTAATCGCTGAATTAATTTCAGGTAAGAAACCATTAATATAAGCAGGTGTATAGGTTCGCTCTTGGCTAGGTAATCTGTAAAAACCTGCAGAGTTACCAACTCTAGAACTAACTCCAGCAAAAGAATATAGTTCTGTACCATCATCGTTTAATGGTAGTGAAAAGTTTGCAAAGAAGCGACCACCACGTAAAGCAGACTGACCAACTCTCATATTAAAATCACTTCTGGTTAATCCACGTGCAGTTAATTCTGCAGCAGTATAATCAGCAGATAAAATACTTTGTAAATCCGCTTTTGTAGCATTTGGGTCTAAATTAAAACCAGCTAGATTACCATATTGAATTACATCACTAACATCATCATCTAATAAGTTTGTAATATCATATCCAGCATCATTTGCAATTCTTTCAATAGTATTGTATTTATTAAAAATATCACCTTCAAATTCTTTCATTCTACTGTATGGATCTCTAACATCAAAATCACCAGTAAAGTTAATAAATCCACCTTTATCTCCTAGTTGTAAACCATAGTTAGCACTTATATTAGTTGTGTTACCATCGCTACCACCAGTTTGGTCATTTGCATTTTTTGAAAAATAGGCACCATTTGTAACATTTACAGTTAATTCATTAGTGCTTCTTTTTAATACAATATTAATTACACCAGCAATGGCATCAGAACCATATTGTGCTGCAGCACCATCACGTAATACTTCAATACGTTCAATTGAAGCAGCAGGAATTGCATTTAAATCTGTTCCTACACTACCACGCCCAAATGTTCCATTAACATTAACAAGAGAAGATGTATGTCTTCTTTTACCATTAATTAATACTAAAACCTGATCAGGTCCTAAACCTCTTAAAGAAGCAGGATCAATATGGTCAGTACCATCAGAAATAGTTTGTGTGTTTGATGTAAATGAAGGAGCTACATAATTTAAAATTTGATTTAAATTTATCTGTGGCCCTGCAGTAATTAATTCTGCAACATTAATAATATCAACAGGCACAGCAGTATCTACTGCTGTTCTGTTTGGATTTCTAGATCCAACAACAACAACTTCATTTAAAGAAACTCCTGAAACCAATACAATATTAAATGTTTTAGTTCCATCCATCTGTAATTTTTTCTCATTAAATCCAACGTATGAAAAGATAAGATTTTCACTAGATTCAACTTTAATAGAGAATTTACCGTCAAAATCGGTAGTCGTTCCCCTTGATGTTCCCTCGATAGTAACAGAAACTCCTGGTAATGGCTGACTGTTAGAGTCAGTAACCGTTCCTGTAACCTGATACGACTGTGCGTAAATTGCCATCGTAAAAAGCGATAAAATCGCTAAAATAAATTGTCTTTTTTGTTTCATGTATTTTGATTTATGTTAATTAATTTGGCCAATATATAACAAAAATTTAACATTCTAGGGGTGGTAATGTATCATTTATTACATATTAGTATGTGAAAATGTTTATTTAGTATCAAATATATTCAATATTTTTTATTAATTCTTAAAAAATGTATAGATTATTTAATTTTATTACTTTTGTCAAAAAAAAGAATATAAAAAATATTGATAAGCTAAATGTTTATGTATGAACAAATTATTTAATAAAAAACCGATATCTAATATTATTTTCGTAATAGCAATTGTACTATTATTATATCCACCCACCAGAGAGTGGGGTATGAGACAACTTGCTTTTGCACCTTCTATAAAAAATAACAAAAAAGTTGAATTTGTTAAATCTTACGATTGGAGTTTGAGAGGACTTAATACAAAGGATATTAATTTTGATGAATTTAAAGGGAAAGTTATTTTTATTAATTTTTGGGCAACCTGGTGCCCACCCTGTAGAGCTGAAATGCCAATGATTCAAAAATTATACAATGATTATAAAGATAAAGTTACTTTTATATTTGTTACAAATGAGGATAGAAAAACAGTTGAAACCTTTTTTAATAAGAGAGCATTTAATTTACCTGCGTATAATTCATTAAGTTCTCCTCCTAAAATATTCTTAAAAACAAATAGTATACCAGCTACCTATTTACTTGATAAAAATGGCGCTATTTTAATTTCAAAAACTGGTGCAGCCGATTGGAATAGTAGTAAAGTAAGAAATTTATTAGATGATTTATTATCAAAATAAAACCTATAGATATTAGTTACCTATAGGTTAGAGTTATATATTTCATAAATTAAATATTTAGTTTAAAATTATATTAATATCCATATCTTCTAAATTTATTCCATTGTAATCTTTTGGAATTTGTAAAGCTAATAAAAGCTATTTTTTTTCTATTTTGCTGTTGTAAGTTTATATTTAAAGTTGTCATAATAAATAGTTTTAATTTGTTAGTTTCTACTTAATTGACGCCTAACGTTTTGTTTTGTTACACTATTGTGTATTGCAAGGTACTATATTAACATTTATTTAACTATACTGTATAGATAATAGGAAGTTTTAATATTTTAGGGTATTGAAATTTAGGTTAAGATTCGGCCAATATTTCATTTAGAGTTTCAAGAATTATGGTACAACCTTTGGTTATTTCATTATTGGATATTGTTAGGGGAGGTGTTATTCTAATGGCTTTTCCTTCAAACAATAACCAAAACAATAATAATCCTTTGTCAAGGCATCTCAAAATTACTTTTGAGGCGGTTTCCTCAGATTTAACAATTACAGCCAACATTAATCCTTTACCTCTAACCTCTGTAATTAATGGATGTATTAGGGATTTTCGAATTAATTTTTCTTTGTAAAGAGTTTCTTTAATAAGATTTGAATTAAATAATTCGGTTAATGTCGCATTCGCTGCTGCCGCAATTACCGGATGCCCTCCAAAAGTTGTAATATGTCCAAGTTTTGGATGGTTTTTCAAACAACTCATAATTTTGTTTGAAGCTATAAAAGCGCCAATTGGCATTCCGCCACCTAAGCCTTTACCTGCAATAATTATGTGAGGGACAACACTGTAATTTTCAAAGCCAAATAATTTGCCTGTTCTTCCAATTCCAGTTTGTATTTCATCTAAAATAAGTAAAGCACCAACCTCATCACATTTTTCTTTTACTTTTTTTAAATAATTATTTTTTGGTTCAATAAAACCAGCACCACCTTGAATGGTTTCTAAAATTACAGCAGCAGTTTTTGAAGTTATTTTCTGTATATCAATAACATTATTAAATTCAATAAATTGAATACCTGGGATTAATGGTCTAAATGCGCTATTTTGTTGTTCAGCTCCGCAAACACTCATAGAACCTTGTGTATTTCCATGGTAGGAATTTTTTGCTGCTATTATTTCGTGTCTGCCAGTATATCTTTTAGCTAACTTTAAGGCGCCTTCAGTTGCTTCTGTACCAGAATTAGTAAGGTATACTGTCTCTAGTGGTTTAGGTATATTTTCAGCTAATAACTTAGTTAGACTCACTTGTGGCTGTTGAATAAATTCTCCATACACCATTACATGGGTATATTTGTCGACTTGCTCTTTTATTGCTTGTGATATTTTAGGGTGGTTGTGTCCCAATGTATTGGCTGAAACACCAGCTATAAAATCTAAATATGATTTGCCATTAATATCATATATAAAGCTTTCATTGGCATGGGATATTGCTATGGCCAATGGATGGTTGGAAGTTTGTGCCTGATATTTAAAGAAATCTTCTTTCAATTTTTTTCTAAATCTTTCTTTTGAATAGTTGATTCTTCATGAATAAAAATATCGTCTTTTGTTAAAGGCCGTTCATCTTCTCTCCATATAAAACCTCTAAATAGTTTTTCATTAGGATCTAATTTTTCAAATTGAGAAGGAGGATATGTTTTACCTTCAATCATATCATAGTACTCAATAAAACTAAATTCATTGTTTTCTAACCCTATAAAAATATTTTTACTACATTTTTTTTTGTCAATACCTATAAGTTGTTGATCTTCATTTCTTAGAAATAAAATAGATTCGCTATTTCCAATAACATTTAAGGATTGTAAATCGTTATTTTTAAACTTACCGTACATATACTTTCCCTTTAATTGACTAAAACCACTTGAATCTTTTTTAATCATAAAAGCATTGTTTAAAATTTTTAAAGAGTCTAGTTGTTCAGTTTTAAGGTTTGAAATTAAATAAATAGTATCACCTGTTATTTGGTTTCCTTCAGTCCATAAAACAGGATTTTTAAATAATTTAGTAATACCTGATTTTTCATTTGAAACCAATGAGTCACATTTTCCTTGTAAATCTGATTTGAAAAATTTCACACGATTAAAAGTTCTCGTAATACGTTCATCAACTTTACCTGTAACCATAATTGTATCTCCGTGGATATAAAGTGAATCTTTTTCCATTTTTGAAATAGCTACAGCTCTTTTTGTGATAAATAAAGAATCTTTTAACTTGAAAACTTCAGCGTAACCACCTTTAATTACGGTATTGTTTACAGTATCAACAACTTTTATGTTTCCTGTAGCAGAAGCAAAATCAATATTTTTATCGTAATATAAGCTATCTCCTTTAACAGTTCTATCTCCATAAAATATTTTTGATTGTTTTAAAAAATAAGAAATGTTTGTTTTTGAATTGTGATGCCCTCTTTCAGTATAAATAGAGTTTTCTTTACTTGTTATTGTTGAAGGCCCATATAGTTCTGCAATGCCTGTATCGGTATAATAATCTAAATGATTTGAGACTAATTTACTATCTTTATTTACGACCTCAACCTCTGTAAAAGCTTGAAATTTATTAGTTTTTAAATAGTAGTTCCCAATTTTACTTGTTAAAACATTGGTTGTATCTTTAATTGTACCGCCACTTTTATAAAATAAATGTTGAAGAACCCTGTCAAATCTTAACGTGTCTGTTCTTAGCTCCATAAATTCATCTTTTAAAAACACATCTCCCCAAGAGGTAGCTATTTTTTTATTACCATTATAATCGGTGTATTTACTGTATTGAATTATGGTATCGCCTTGATTAATGATTACATTTCCCATTGCTTTTATCAATTTTTTCTCTTGATAAATGTAAGCTTTATCACAGCGTAATGTTGCACCTTCATGCTCTATAAAAACATTTCCTAAGGATATAGTGGCACCAGGGTATTCAGGTTTAACTAATGTATTATCAGCATGTAAAATTTTAATTTTTTTAGATTGAGAATATCCAATAATACCAAATAGTATAACAACGATAAGTAGTAATTTTTTCAAACTTATTTTAATTTGTTACAAAACTAATGAAAAAGTAATAAGGGAAGTTATAAAAGTGAGTTAAAAAAAACGTCATTATAAAGTGAGGAAAGATGAAAAACTGTTTAACGACATAAACATTGTTTCACCTTATTTATAATGACGCTTTACCATATTTTAGTTTTTATCTCATAATAGTTTGTTTTCTATCGGGTCCAACAGAAACAATTTTTACAGGAACTTCAACAAAGTCTTCAATAAATTGAATGTACTCAATTAATTCTTTGGGAAGTGTATTTGCTGTTGTCATAGAAGTTAAATCTTCTTTCCATCCTTTTAGTTCAGAATATATTGGAGTAACATTGTGTTCTTCAATATTATAAGGAAAGTGGTTTATTTCAGTTCCTTTATAATTGTATGATGTACAAACTTTTAATTTTTCAAAGCCAGAAAGTACATCACCTTTCATCATCATTAACTGTGTAACACCATTAATTTCAACGGCATATTTTAAAGCAACTAAATCTAACCAGCCACATCTACGTGGTCGGCCTGTTGTAGCACCAAATTCATGACCAACTTTTGCCATCATTTCTCCATCTTCATCAAATAATTCTGTAGGGAAAGGGCCAGAGCCTACACGTGTAACATAGGCTTTAAAAATACCAAATACTTCTCCAATTTTATTAGGAGGAACACCTAAACCAGTGCAGGCACCAGCAGCAGTTGTAGTTGAGGATGTAACAAAAGGGTAAGTACCAAAATCAATATCTAGTAAAGAACCTTGAGCTCCTTCAGCTAATATAGTTTTTTTATTTTTTAGAGCATTGTTTAAGTATTCTTCACTATCAATAAAAGTTAATTGTTTTAATACCTTTATTGCTTTAAAAAATTCAGTTTCAAGTTCATTTAAATCGAACTGAATATCAACATCAAAGAAATTTAACATTTTGAGATGTTTCTTTGCTAGTAATTGGTATTTCTCTTTCCAATTGTCTAATTCTAAGTCACCAACTCTTATACCGTTTCTGCCAGTTTTATCCATATACGTTGGGCCAATTCCTTTTAAAGTTGATCCAATTTTTGCTTTACCTTTTGCAGTTTCACTAGCAGCGTCGAGTAGGCGATGTGTGGGTAAAATTAAATGTGCTTTTCTAGATATTAATAATTTATTTTTAAAATCTAATTTAAATGAAGATAGGTTGTCTAATTCTTTTTTAAAAATAACGGGATCTATTACAACTCCATTGCCAACTATATTTATGGCGTTTTTATGAAAAATACCTGATGGAATGGTATGTAAAACATGTTTATGCCCATTAAATATTAAGGTATGCCCAGCATTTGGACCACCTTGAAACCGTGCAATGATATCGTAATCAGAGGTAAGAACATCAACAATTTTACCTTTTCCTTCATCTCCCCATTGTAATCCTAGTAATAAGTTTACTGCCATCTTGCTTTATATATGTTAGTTGTTTTTAGTTTTTTTTGTTCCGTAGAAATAAAGAGAATGATTGTGAATATCAATATTAAAAGTTTCTTCTATTGTCTTTTTAATTATTTGAATTCTAGGGTCACAAAATTCAAGCACTTCGTGTGTATCTGTTAAAATAATATGGTCATGCTGTTTATCGAAGTAAGATTTTTCATAGTGAGCTTGGTTTTGCCCAAATTGATGTTTTCTAACCAGTCCTGAATCTAGAAGTAATTCTATGGTATTGTATAATGTTGCTCTGCTAACTCTGTAATTTTTATTTTTCATTTGAATATAAAGAGACTCTATATCAAAATGGTGATCTAAATCATAAATTTCTTGTAGAATAGCAAATCGTTCAGGAGTTTTTCTATGACTGTTTTCTTCTAAAAATTTAATAAAAACGTTTTTAACAATCTTTTGATTTTCAATACTCATAAAAATAATATTTGAGTTGCAAAGCTATTATAGCAAAGTTAATTTTTATTTTTTAATATAGTATAAGTCATTCGCATATTTATTAACTTTAATTGTGAATAAAATTAATGTTTATAAATTCTTTTAACAGAGTCAATTCCTTCAATTTTTTTTATGCTATCGCTTAATTTTTGAAGTTGAGATTGATTTTGAACGCTTACTGTAATATCACCTTCAAAAATACCATCATGACCTGAAATATTTAACCCATGAATGTTGACATTCATATTTTTTGAGATAATTTGAGTTATCTCATTTACCATTCCTACGTGATCAGCCCCATAAATTTTTAAAATAGCCTTAAATTCTTGTTTGGTTGAGTCAATCCATTTTGCTTTAATTATTCTATAAGCGTAATTAGATTGTAGGCTTATAGCATTCGGACAATCTTTTTTATGTATTTTTATTCCATCATTAATAGTAATAAACCCAAATACTTTATCGCCTGGAATTGGGCTACAACAAGGCGATGTTTTATAATCTAACTGTTCTTCTTCTTTTCCAAAAACTAATGAGTCATATTTGTCAATAATTTCTTCATTATCAATAGTTGTAGATTTAGTTGGATTCCGTTTCATCCTGTTCTTAAAGAAGCTTACAAAAGCGTTGTTGCGTTTAGAAATAAACTCTTTGAGTTGATTATTGTCAATAGATCCATTACCCATTCTATAAAATAAATCTAAACTTGTTTTCAATTTAAAGAAATTCACCAGTTCATTTATAACTTTTTCTGATAACTTAATTTTTAAATGACGAAGTTTTCGAGTTAAAATTTCTTTACCTTCTTCAGCAATTTTTTTCTGATCTTCTTTTAATAAGTTTTTTATACGAGTTCTCGCTCTTGCAGTTACAACAAAATCTAACCAACCAATATTTGGTTTTTGATTTTTTGAGGTTATAATTTCAACTTGATCTCCACTTTTTAGTTGATGACTAATAGGTTTTAATTTACCATTAATTTTTGCTCCTCTACAATTCATGCCAACTTGTGTGTGAATTGCAAAAGCAAAATCTAACGCAGTTGCATTTTTAGGTAATGCTTTTAAGTCACCATCAGGTGTGAAAACAAAAATTTCCTTTGCATATAAGTTTAATTTAAAATCCTCCACAAAATCTATGGCATTAGCATCTGGATTTTCAAGAGTTTCTTTAATTTTATTTAGCCAATCATCCAAGCCACTTTCCCGTTCATTTTGATTTTTATATTTGTAATGAGCTGCATATCCTTTTTCTGCAATTTCATTCATTCTTTCCGATCTTATCTGTACCTCAACCCATTTTCCTTTAGGCCCCATAACGGTAATATGAAGCGATTCATAACCAGTAGATTTGGGTTGACTAATCCAATCTCTTAATCTGCTTGGATTGGGAATAAAATTGTCAGTTACAATTGAATAAATTTTCCAAGCGTCAAATTTTTCATTTTTTAGTGTTGATTCATAAATTATTCTAATTGCAAATTTGTCGTAAATTTCATCATAAGTTACCCCTTGTGTAAGCATTTTTTTTCGAATAGAATAAATAGATTTTCTCCTACCTTTTATATAATATTTAAAGCCTTCTTTATCTAGTGATTCTTTAATAATATTTGAAAAAGATTCTATATACTTGTTCTGTTCTTCGGTACTTTGTGTAATTTTTTCAGCAATATCATTATACACTTCGGGTTCGGTATATTTAAGCCCAAGATTTTCAAGTTCAGATTTTATATTGTAAAGCCCAAGTCTATGTGCAAGAGGGGCATAGATATACAAAGTTTCCGAAGCAATTTTTATTTGTTTATCAGCAGGCATTGCATCCATTGTTTGCATGTTGTGTAGCCTGTCTGCAATCTTTATCAAAATAACGCGTACGTCATCATTTAACGTTAATAGCATTTTTCTAAAGTTCTCAGCTTGTATAGATGAATTTTTATCTTTCTTTAAGTGAGATATTTTAGTTAATCCATTCACAATTCTTGCTACATTTTCACCAAACAAGCGCTCAATGTCTTCAATGGTATACTCGGTATCTTCAACAACATCATGCAATAATGCGGCAATAATTGAAGTTGTATCCAAACCAATTTCATATGCAACAATTTTGGCAACAGCTATAGGATGAAATATATAAGGCTCCCCAGTTTTTCTGCGCTGGTCACTATGGGCTTCAAGAGAAATATCAAATGCTTTGCGGATTTCTTTTTTATCAGTACTGGTAAAAGTTTGATAAGCTCCCTTAAGCAAATCCTTATATCTCCTCGCTATTTCCTTATTTTCTTCTTCTGAACTTAAGTTGTATGCCATAGTTTAAAAATAGTATTTTAAAATAGACTATCAAATAGAAAAAGTTTATTTTTTTAAGTTTAAAATTCGTTGAAGTAGCGTTGGGTGTGAATAATGAATTTTAACATACAAATTACTAGGAGTTAAATTACTTAGACTATTTTTAGATAATTTTTTTAATGCTGAAATTAAATCCTCTGGATTAAAGTTTTCTTTGGCATAATTATCTGCTTGGAATTCAAACTTTCTAGAAAGAGCATTCATAAACAAGTTTGTTATTTCAGAGATAGGGCTATACAAAATTACAAAAGCTATTAATCCAATGTGAAAACTTGGATTTTGAACACCTAATGCCTGAGATAAAGTTAAATTGCCAACCAATAACGATAAAATATAAAGTGTTAAGCCCGTTATGCCAACTGATAAAATTAGATTGTAAATGATATGTTTTCTCTTGTAATGTCCAACTTCGTGTGCTAGAACAGCAACTATCTCATTTGTATCTAAATCATTTATAAGGGTATCAAATAATGTAATTCTTTTTTGTGAACCAAATCCTGAAAAATAGGCATTAGCCTTCGTAGAGCGTTTTGATCCATCAATTACAAAAATAGCATCTAATTTAAATCCTATTTTTCTAGCAAAATTTTCAATCTCATTTCTTAATTCTCCTTCTTCTAGTGGTTTTTGTTTATTAAAAATAGGAACAATTAATTTTGAATAAAATAAATTTAAAAAAAGAGTGAAAACTGTAATTACAGCCCAAGTATAGAGCCAGAAATTGGTGGTTGTTAGTTCATAAAACCAAGTAATTATTGCCATTAAACCACCTCCAATAATTAATAGCATTAGCCATCCCTTAAGCTTATCTAATATAAATGTTTTAACGGATGTTTTGTTAAATCCAAATTTTTCTTCAATTACGAATGTTTTGTAGTATGAAAAAGGTAAAGATAAAATGTCACTTGCTAAAAATATAATTCCAAAAAAAACCAATGTAATTACAATGGTATTATTTGATATATTTCTTGCTAATTCATCAACAAATTTAAATCCATCTAGAAAGAAAAACAATAAGGTTGTTATAACTGAGAATAGGCTTGAAATTAAAGAAAATTTATAATTTTCTTTCTTATAATTTTGGGATTTTAGATATTCACTATTGTTATAAATCCCTTTTAATTCTTCAGGAATAGCATCCTTAAAATGTTTTGAATTTAGTGCATTGATATAGGTGTCAAATAGAAATTTAATTATAATAATGCCTATTAAAATATAAAATAGTGTTTGTGGGTTCATGAATTGTATATTATAAATTTCGTTGTCTTACGGCTTCAAAGATAATAATTGCTGCACTAACAGATACATTCATTGAATCAATAGCTCCACGCATTGGAATTAGAATATTTTGTGTACTATTTTGAAGCCATTCATTAGAGAGACCAGTTGCTTCAGTACCAACAACTATTGCTGAAGCTTTTGTGTAATTTATAGTTTGATATGCTACAGATGCTGTTAAAGCAGCGGCGTATATGTGTATGTTGTTTTCTTTTAAAAATGAAATAATCTCTGAAGTTGTTCCTGTAGCAATGGTTGTGGTAAATACGCAACCAACACTTGAACGAATGATGTTTGGATTGTATATATCGGTTCTAGGATTTGCAATAAAAACAGCATCAACTCCAGCGGCATCTGCGGTACGCAAAAGAGCGCCAATATTCCCTGGCTTTTCTGGAGCTTCTGCAATTAAAATTAGAGGATTCTTACTCTTTAATTGAATGGTACTTAAAGATAAATTTTTACTTTTTGCAATAGCTAAAACACCTTCAGTAGAATCTCTTATGGCTAATTTTTTATATATTTCTTTAGAAATTTCAATAATTTCAATAGCTGAATTTACGTTGCTTAATAGGTTTTCAATTTCTTCATTGTTAATAACTGATGAAGCAATTAAAATTGTGTTAATTTGATAATTTCCACGAATAGCTAGGGAAATTTCACGCAATCCCTCAATTAAAAAAGTAGTTGTTTTTTTTCTAAGTCGAGATTTTTCTTTTAGTTGAACAAGTTCTTTTATGAATGTATTTTGTAGACTTGTTATTTGTTTATGCATACCTAATTAAATAAGAGACAAAGGTACTAATAATTAAAATTTTAAATAAATGAGGTTGTCTAAAAAGTAAATATACTTGTCATTTTGAATAAAGTGAAAAATCTCAACATCTTGATACATAGATGTCTAATATTATGAAGATTCTTCATTTACATTCAGAATGACACTTTTCAGACAGCCTCTTTTATTTTTATTGCAAACCATATTTTTTAGAATATTTTTTCCATAGTTTGGTTTGATGTGTTTCTAAGCTTATTTTTCTACCTTGAATAAAAGCATGCGTTAAAATATTAGTTCTCATATCTAAGGCATCACCTTCAGAAATAAATAAAGTAGCATCTTTGCCAACTTCTAATGTTCCTACAATATCATCAATTCCTAAAATTTTAGCCGCATTTGAAGTGATTAGCTTTAAAGCGTCCTCTTTATTTAATCCGTAGGCTGCATAGGTTCCTGCATAAAATGGTAAATTTCTAGCACTCATTCGTTCCATACTTCCTTCCATACCAATAGCAACAGTTACTCCTTTTTCAACTAAAAGCTTTGCTGATCTATAAGGTAAGTCGTAATCTGTATCACTACTACTTGGTACTCTATGAGCTCTTTCTAAAATAACAGGGATATTATTCTTAACTAGTAAATCAGCAATTTTGTAGGCGTCATTACCATGAACTATCACAATATTATTGATTCCTGCTTTTTTAATATAGTTGATGGCATCTGTTATTTCTTGAACGCCACTGGCATGTACATATAGTTTTTTTTCTCCGTTAAATAAGCCTTCCATTGCTTCAAAAGGTAGGTTTTTAGGGTTTTTATCAGATTTTAGATATCTTTTTGAATTTGAAATGAATGTCGTAATTTTTTCTACATTGGTTGTATATTTTTTATCGGGTTTGGCTCCTACATCTTCACCAAGCCACCATTTGCCATAGGTGAAACTTTGTGGCCAGTTGAGATGAATTCCATCATTAACTTTTATGGCAGCATCTTCCCAGTTCCAAGCATCAAATTGAACCACAGAGGATGTTCCAGAAATTGTGCCGCCTCTAGGAGTTATTTGTCCCATTAACACACCGTTTGGTCGCATACTTTCAACAATTTTAGATTCGCTGTTATACGCTATTAAACTTCTTATGTGTGGATTCATAGCTCCAACCTCGTCATAATCTAAGGTAGCTCTAACAGCATCAATTTCGCCTAAACCTAATGATGTATTTGCAACAATAAAACCAGGATAAACATGTTTACCCTTGGCATTAATAACGTTTCCTAAACGTGCAATTTTTGTGTTAGCACTTCCTACAAATTTTAGTTTTCCATTTGAAAACATGATAAGTGAATTTTCAATTACTTCTCCATTTCCTATATGTGCTGTGGCTCCTTCTATACTATAATCTTTAGTTTGTTTCGGGGCTGGTGTTTGTTGTGCTATGATTTCTCCCATTATGAATAAGAAAATCAAACTATATATATATTGTTTTTTCATGATTTTAGTTTTTAGTATTCTAATACTGTGTCACAGTGAAAATTAATGGATGCTTTCTTTTTAGGTGTTTGAACAGCCTTTCCTTTAATCTTTTCATTAAGCATCATATTAATTAATGTATTGCGTTCTTTTTGGACAGATTTTCTCAATTCTAAATCTTTTTGAATATCAAAATAGATTATACCATCAATAATTGTTTTTTCTGCTTTGGCATAAATAGATAATGGATTTTTATTCCATAAAACCAAATCAGCGTCTTTACCAACTCTTATACTTCCAACTTTATCATCAATATGTAAAAGTTTAGCAGGATTAATAGTTACAAATTCCCATGCCTCTTCTTCGCTTATTCCTCCGTATTTAATAGACTTAGCAGCTTCTTGATTTAATCTCCTAGACATTTCAGCATCATCAGAATTAATAGCTACAGTAATTCCCATGTTGTGCAGTATGGTAGCATTGTATGGTATAGCATCATTAACTTCATATTTATAGGCCCACCAATCTGAGAATGTTGAAGCGCCAACTCCGTGTTGTTTCATTTTGTCAGCTACTTTATAACCTTCCAAAATGTGGGTGAATGTATTTATTTTGAAATTAAATTTTTCAGCAACTTTCATTAGCATATTAATTTCACTTTGCACATAAGAATGACAACTAATGAAGCGTTCTTTATTTAAAATTTCCGCTAATGTTTCTAATTCTATATCTTTTCGATAAGGTTTGCCAGTCTTTTTAAAATCGTTGTATTCTTTGGCTCTTTGGAAATAATCCATATAAACTTGTTCAACACCCATTCTGGTTTGAGGAAACCTAACGGTATTGTTACTTCCCCAATTAGATTGTTTAACATTTTCACCCAATGCAAATTTGATAAATTTCGGACTTTTTTTATAAAGCATATTGTTAGCCGTTTCACCCCATTTTAATTTAATAATGGCAGAACGCCCACCAATAGGGTTTGCTGAGCCATGTAATATTTGAACAGTAGTTACACCTCCTGCCAAATTCCTATAAATTTTAATATCATCGGGGTTTATAACATCTTCAATAGTTACTTCTGCAGAAGAATTATGCCCAGCTTCATTAATAGCAACAGCTGCAATATGAGTATGTTCATCAATAATTCCAGCAGTTAAATATTTTCCTGTACCATCAATAACTTTTGCATTTCCTGTTCGTAAATTTTTTCCTATTTTAGAAATTTTACCATCTTTTAGTAATACATCTGTATTTTGTAATATACCTTCCTTTTCACTTGTCCAAACGGTTGCATTCTTAATTAATATAGTTTCTTGTTTTGCTCTTTTTGAAAAACCAAAAGCTGTATTTGGAAAAGTAACAGGCGTTATGGAAAGCTTAGTAGCTTCTTTTTTCTTTTTCTTTATTTCCTTTTTTTCTAAAGGGTTTTTTATAGCTCTCCAAGTTGATTTCTTACCATCAGCATCAACACTTGCTCCACTTAAATTATCAGAAACATCATTAATTCTAGCTACTAGTCTGGTAAATTTAGAAGAATCTTTAGTTTCATTCATTGTAATAGTTAGCCAATTACTAATATAAGATATCTTAGAGTTAATTTTTAGACTATCCTTTTTAATAGAACTTGCTAGTTTTCTACCTTTACCGGTAATAGATAAAAGGTATTTATTATTATTTAAAGACAAGGTGTAGTTTCCTGTGAGATCTTTAATGTTCATTTCGTTTATCACATTTTTACTTCCTTGAACCCAATTTTCATAGGTTATAGTTTTGGGTTCAAATATTTCTCCCGAAGTAATTAAAAAATTAGCATAGTGCCCTTTTTGTAATTTTCCTATTTCATTAGATTTTCTTAAAATTGAGGCAGGAACTGTAGTTAATGCTTCTAATGCAGCTGTTTTGTTTAAACCAAATTTAATGGCTTTTTGAATATTTTTATTAAAATCGGCAATTGATTTTAATTTATGAGTAGTGATTGAAAAACGAATACCATTTTTTTGTAATACACTTAAATTTGAAGGTTCCTGATTCCATTTACGCATATCACTTACATCTATTTTACTTGCAAAAAACGGATTGCTAACATCGTATGCTTTGCGGAAGTTGATTGGAATGATATAAGTTGCATTGGTAGCTTTTATTTCATCAATATCCTCATATTCATCACCGCCTCCAACTATTGTGTATTGTATGCCAAATTGATCTCCAATCTTATCGGCTCTTAAATCATTTTGTTTTCCACCGGCATCAAAAATTTGTACTAAATTTTTATTTTTATTAAAGGCCTCTAATGCTAAGTCGTTATTTTTTGAAAGCCCTTTAGCATTCCATTGAGCATCATAATACACTTGGCGAAGTAAGGCCATAGCACCCATTAAAGAATTAGGGTATGCCTGTTTTGATTGATTGCTTTTTTGAAAAGATAAGTATTGAGCAGACTTATTATCTAAAATTCTGTTGCTACTAGAAGGATTTGAGTTTAAAGAAATTAAAAGTCCATTTCCTCTAACAATACCATCCTGCAAATGTGTATTTACAATTCCAAAACCAGCTTTTAACAGTTCCTTGGCTTTTTTATTATCAAATTTAAAAAGATTGATAGGATTGGTATCGGGTCTAATATGGTCGTTCCAATAATAGCCTTTTCTTTCAGCATCGTACTGAGGTTTGCTGTTACGAGAATTAGGCTTCCTTTTGGGTTTTGAAATTCCAAAACTAGCATAAATATCAATAAATGAAGGATAAACATACTTACCCTCTAAATTTATAATTTCAGTTCCTTTAGGTATAGTAATAGCTTTACCTACATTGAGAACTTTACCGTCTTTTATTAGTAATGTTCCTTTGTTTATAATTTGTGTTGGAGTAACATAAATTGTAGCGTTGGTAAAGGCAACAGTTGTATTTGGTTTGGTTTTAACACCGGTATTAATGGGGAAGTATTCCTGTGAATTGAGAATAATAGAAAACAGGAAAATCATTAAAATAATTGATTTTTTCATTATAATTGGTTTGGTTTATAATGGTAAATATAATTTTTTGTTTAAAGTATTTGAACTTTTATATTTTTTTAACAAAAAATTAAGAACTCCATAAGTTGAGATTGGCTCTTAAATATTTTTGTTAGCTTTGTAGTAACTTATTAAAAGAGAGACCATTTTATTGTATTCTTTCATTCCATCTTTTTTTTTGTTAGCTTTTAAAAAAGAGTCATAAAAGCCTTTAAAATA
>JAKIVA010000056.1 GCA_021647265.1 Lutibacter sp. | reverse complement strand
AAATATAAAATTTTAAAAATTAAGGGTATAAATTAAACATTAATCAAAATATAATCCGTCAAATCCATTTTAAATTAAAAAAAGTTAGAATCAAAATCGAATATTTGATAACTTACGGATTTAAGAAATTATCGGGACAGGTTGACGCAAATTACACTTTTAGACAGCCTCTTGTGGTCAAATTAATTTTTAAATAGTGTTATTTACTAACACATTTGGCTCTGTTGTATTCATAATTCATTCTAGCAATATCTAGTAATTGAACTTCTTGTGGGCAAACTACTGCACAGGCTCCGGTATTTGTACAGCTACCAAAACCTTCTTCGTCATGAGCATTTACCATCCATAACACACGCTCACTACGTTCTATTTTGCCTTGAGGTAATTTAGCCAGATGTGCTACTTTGGCCGATACAAATAATGCCGCAGAAGAATTTTTACATGTTGCTATACAAGCTCCACAACCTATACAGGCAGCACTATCAAATGCGCTTTCAGCAATATCATGGTGAATAGGAATTGCATTTGCTTCAGGAGCCATACCAGTAAATGATGAAATATATCCACCAGCTTGAATAATTTTATCCATAGAGCTTCTATCTACTTTTAAATCTCTAATTACAGGAAAAGAATTGGCTCTAAAAGGTTCAATAGTTAACGTATCACCATCTTTAAAAGAGCGCAAATGTGTTTGGCAAGTTGTATAATGAGATTCAGGGCCATGCGCCTGTCCATTAATCACTAACGAACATTGTCCACAAATTCCCTCACGGCAATCATGGTCAAATTCTACAGCAGGTTCTCCTTTAACAGCCAGTTGCTCATTGAGTACGTCTAACATTTCTAAAAAAGACATGTCAGAACTTAAATCAGATAATTTATAGGTTACTAATTTTCCTTTGGTTTGGGCATTTTCTTGGCGCCATATTTTAAGTGTCAGTTTCATAATCTTTTTTATTTATATGAACGTACTGTTGGTGTAACTTCTGTAAATTCTAGTGGTTCTTTATGCAGTTTCCAGTTTTCCCCTTCTTGCCATTCCCAGGCAGAAGAAAACATGTAATTTTCATCATCACGCATGGCTTCACCTTCTGGAGTTTGATAATCTTCTCTGAAATGAGCTCCACAACTTTCTTTTCTTTCTAGAGCATCTACTGCCATTAATTCAGCTATTTCTAGATAATCAGCTAAACGACCGGCTTTTTCTAATTCAGAATTAGGGCCGTTTTCATTACCTGGTATTGCAGCATTTTCCCAAAATTCTTTACGTAGTTTTTTAATTTCTTCAATAGCCCAAATTAAGCCTTTTTCATTTCGTGACATGGCTACTTCTTTAAACATAATTTTACCAAGGCGTCTATGAATTTGATCAACAGGCATGGTTCCTTTTATGGCTAATAATTTTTTAACCTGTTCTTTTACTGCTTTTTCTGCTTCTTCAAATTCAGGACTATCTGTTGAAATTTTTCCAGTTCGAATTTCGTCTGCTAAATAATTTGAAATGGTATTAGGTAGAATAAAATTACCATCAACTGATGCTTGTAAGAGAGAGTTTGCACCTAAACGATTTGCTCCGTGATCAGCAAAATTTGCTTCTCCAACTGCAAATAATCCAGGAATTGTGGTTTGAAGTTCATAATCAACCCATAAACCGCCCATAGAGAAATGGGCTGCAGGTGATATTTTCATAGGCTCTTTATAAGCATTTATAGCAGTAATTTTTTCATACATGGTAAAGAGGTTTCCATATCTTTCTTTAATAGTTTCTTTACCTAATTTTTCAATAGCAGTTTTAAAATCTAAATAAACAGCATTTTTTAAAGGGCCAACACCATGACCGGCATCCATTCTTTCTTTTGCCGCTCTTGATGCTACATCACGAGGCACTAAATTACCAAATGCAGGATATCTCCTTTCTAGGTAATAATCTCTGTCTTCTTCAGGAATATCTCCAGGTTTTCGATTGTCATCTTTGTTTTTAGGAACCCAAATACGACCATCATTTCGAAGAGATTCAGACATCAATGTTAATTTAGATTGATGTTCTCCAGATTGAGGAAGTGCTGTAGGATGAATTTGTGTCCAAGAAGGATTTGCAAAATAAGCTCCCTTTTTATGAGCACGCCAGTTTGCTGACCCATTTGAATTCATAGCCAACGTGGATAAATAAAATATTTTACCAAAACCACCCGTTCCAAAAACGACAGCATGTGCCGCATGACGTTCAATTTCACCAGTGTCTAAATTACGAGCAATAATACCTCTGGCTTTTCCATCTACCACAACAAGATCTAAAATTTCATGACGTTTGTATTGTTTTAGATTTCCAATTTTAACTTGCTTCATCATGGCTTGATAAGTGGCCATTAATAATTGTTGACCAGTTTGACCACGAGCATAAAAAGTACGAGAAACTAACACGCCTCCAAAAGAACGGTTACTTAAATAGCCACTATATTCACGCCCAAATGGAACGCCTTGAGCAACCATGTGGTCAATTAAATCAACAGAAACTTCAGCCATTCTATAAACATTGGCTTCACGAGATCTAAAATCACCTCCTTTAATGGTATCGTAAAACATTCTATAAACATTGTCACCGTCATTTTTGTAATTTTTTGCTGCGTTTACACCACCTTGAGCTGCAACAGAATGTGAGCGTCTAGCTGAATCTTGAAAAAAGAATACTTTTACATTGTATCCTAATTCTGCTAATGAAGCGGCGGCTCCGCCACCAGACAAACCTCCACCAACTACAATTATATCTAATTTTTTACGATTTGCAGGATTTACAATATGAGTTTTAGCAAGGTAATTTTGCCATTTATCTTTTAAAGGTCCTACAGGAATTTTTGCATTAAGAGCCATAATTCTATTTTATTTAAAGTAAAGAATGATTGGGATAATAGCATATAATATTGCCATAACTAAACTAAAGCATAGGGCTATATACTTAATAATTTTCATTATTTTTTTAGGGTATATTCCCAAAGAACGATGTGCACTTTCAATACCATGAACTAAGTGAAAACCTAATGCTATAATTCCTATTTCATAGATGAGTACAAACCACCATGTTTTAAAAGTAACAAGAACCAATTCATACAAATCATGCTCAACTTTTAAAACTTTGTATTGCAACCAAAATTGAGCCATATGAATTACTAAAAACACTCCAATTATTGTTCCTAGTACACCCATATTTCTAGAATACCAAGTACTTGAAGAATTGTCGGTTACCAAGTACTTATCGCCACTAGTTTTCCAATTATTAACAGTAATTAAGGCAGCATCAATAATGTGTGTAATAATTGCTACATATAATATCCATGCAACTAATGTTACTGGCCAAAAATGCACTAAAAAGTGAGAATAAGCATTATACATATCATGTGTGTTTGCTACTCCTCCCCAAAATTCAATTGGGAAAAATGAATCAGGAATTATGAGTATAAGATTCCCTACAAGGTGAATTATAAGGAAAAAAATGATAAATAGTCCGGTTACAGCCATTAGGTTTTTACGACCAACCGATGTTTTGAATAGACCTTTTTTTATTGCCATAAGGCTAATTATTTGAGTTGAGAGATTAAAGGTAAAAGAGGATATTGTTTTTAATAATGATATTTATCAGATTTTACTTTGCGTGATATTATTTATAATTAATCTAAATTACTTAGATATATTTAAGGGTTTTTTAAAAACCTCATTTCAAAGTGTTATATTTGGGCTCTTTAAATTTAAAAAATATGAGCGGAATTTTATCTTCATCGATAGCAAGGAAAGTAGCCATGGCTTTGTCAGCGCTTTTCCTTATTATTTTCTTACTTATTCATTTATCAGTTAACTTAACATCTTTATTTAGTGAAGATGCTTTTAATGAAGCATCACACTTTATGGGAACAAATTCATTGATACAATACGTAATGCAACCTATATTAATTTTTGGAGTTGTATTTCACTTTGTAATGGGTTTTATTTTAGAGTTGAAAAATAGAGAGGCAAGAAATGTAAAATATTTTAAAAATAATGGTGCAGCTAACGCAACTTGGATGTCAAGAAATATGATATATAGTGGTTTGGCTATTTTAGCATTTCTGGTATTGCATTTTATTGATTTTTGGATTCCGGAGATCAATCACAAATACATAGAAGTTTTACCAGAAAATCCTACAAGATATTTTGTAGAATTACAGCATAAATTTTCAGAGCCTTGGAGGGTAGGAGCTTATGTAATTGCATTTGTATTATTAGCACTGCATTTATTACATGGATTTCAATCTGCATTTCAATCTATAGGCTTTAATAATAGATACACAAAATGTGTAAAAACGTTAGGTAAAATTTACGCTATTGTTATTCCTTTAGGATTTATTACTGTAGCACTTTATAACTATTTTAGTCAATTAAACCATTAATCTTATAAAAAAATATGACGACTTTAAATTCAAGAGTACCAGAAGGTCCAATTAAAGATAAATGGACATTATATAAAGACAAAATTAATTTAGTAAATCCTGCTAATAAACGTAATATTGATATTATTGTTATAGGAACGGGTTTGGCAGGAGGATCGGCTGCAGCAACATTGGCAGAGTTAGGATACAATGTAAAGGCATTTGCTTACCAAGATTCTCCACGTAGAGCACATTCAATTGCTGCCCAAGGGGGAATTAATGCCTCAAAAAATTATATGGGTGATGGAGATTCAAATTATCGTTTATTTTATGATACCGTAAAAGGAGGAGACTATCGTTCTCGAGAAGCAAATGTGTATCGTTTGGCAGAGGTTTCAGGAAATATTATTGACCAATGTGTGGCTCAGGGTGTGCCTTTTGCCCGTGATTATGGAGGGTTATTAGACAATCGTTCTTTTGGAGGTGTGTTAGTTTCACGTACGTTTTATGCAAAAGGGCAAACAGGTCAACAATTACTATTAGGAGCTTATGCAGCAATGAACCGTCAAATAGCACGTGGAAAAATAGAAATGTTTAACCGTCACGAAATGTTAGACATTGTAAAAATTGATGGAAAAGCAAGAGGTATTATTGCACGAGATTTAATTTCTGGAAAAATTGAACGCCATGCTGCTCATGCAGTAGTAATTGCAACAGGAGGTTACGGGAATGTATATTTCTTATCAACAAATGCTATGGGTTCTAATGCAACTGCCGCTTGGAAAATTCATAAAAAAGGAGCTTATTTTGCAAATCCTTGTTTTACACAAATTCACCCAACGTGTATTCCTCGTTCAGGAGACTATCAATCTAAATTAACATTGATGTCTGAATCATTACGTAATGATGGTAGAATATGGGTTCCTGCAAAAATTGAAGATGCAAAAGCAATTCAACAAGGAAAATTAAAACCTACTGAAATTGCTGAAGAAGATAGAGATTACTACTTAGAACGTAGATATCCGGCATTTGGTAATTTAGTTCCTCGTGATGTGGCATCAAGAGCAGCAAAAGAGCGTTGTGATGCTGGTTTTGGGGTGAATGCAACAGGTGAAGCGGTATATTTAGATTTTGCAACTGCTATTCATCGTTATGGAAGAGAGCAAGCCAAAATTCACGGAATATCAAATCCTTCAGAAGAAAAAATAATTGAATTGGGTGAAGGGATAATAGAAGCAAAATATGGAAACTTGTTTCAAATGTATGAGAAAATTATTGATGAAAACCCATACAAAACACCTATGATGATTTATCCTGCAACACACTACACAATGGGTGGTGTTTGGGTTGACTATAATTTAATGACTACAGTTCCAGGGTTGTATTGTATTGGTGAAGCAAACTTCTCAGACCATGGTGCAAATAGGTTAGGGGCCTCAGCTTTAATGCAAGGATTGGCTGACGGCTATTTTGTATTACCTTATACAATTGGTGATTATTTGGCAGATGAAATTCGAACTGGAAAAATTTCAACAGATAGTCCTGAATTTGAAGAAGTGGAGAAAGAAGTGAAAGACCGTTTAGAGTTTTTCATTAATAATAAAGGTACACATTCTGTAGATTATTTCCATAAAAAACTAGGATTGGTAATGTGGAATAAAGTAGGAATGGCACGTAATGAAAAGCATTTAAAAGAAGCAATTCAAGAAATTCAAGAAATTCGTGATGATTTCTGGAAAAATGTTAAAGTTCCGGGTAGTTTAAATGAATTTAATCAGGAACTTGAAAAGGCTGGAAGAGTAGCTGATTTTCTAGAATTAGGAGAATTATTTGCCAAAGATGCCTTAGAACGTGAAGAATCTTGTGGAGGTCATTTCCGTGAAGAACATGTTACAGAAGATGGAGAAGCCAAACGTGACGATAAAAACTATGCTTATGTTGCCGCGTGGGAATACACAGGGAAACCAAGTGAAGCTATCTTACACAAAGAACAATTAGAATTTAAAGATATTGAGTTAAAAACTCGTTCATATAAATAAAAAAGACATTATGGATTTAACGTTAAAAATTTGGAGACAAAAAGGACCTCAAGAGAAAGGTCAAATGGTCGAATATAAAGTAACAGATATTTCAGAACATATGTCATTTTTAGAAATGATGGATGTGTTAAATGAAAGCTTAGTCGCAAAAAATGAGGAACCTATTGCTTTTGACCATGATTGTAGAGAGGGAATATGTGGAATGTGTTCATTGTATATTAATGGGGAAGCTCATGGGCCAGATAGGGGAATAACTACTTGTCAGTTGCATATGAGAATGTTTAAAAATGGAGATACCATTTATATAGAACCTTGGAGAGCAAAAGCATTCCCTGTTATTAAAGATTTAGTTGTTGATCGTATGGCTTTTGAACGTATTCAACAAGCAGGTGGTTTTATTTCTGTAAATACTTCAGGAAACACACAAGATGCCAATGCAATTCCTATTTCAAAACACAATGCAGATTTATCTATGGATGCTGCTGCTTGTATTGGTTGTGGAGCTTGCGTTGCAAGTTGTAAAAATTCGAGTGCTATGTTGTTTGTTTCTGCAAAAGTTTCACAATTTGCATTATTACCACAAGGTAAAATTGAAGCAGCTGACAGAGTGAGAAATATGGTAGCTCAAATGGATTTAGAAGGTTTCGGTAACTGTACAAATACTGGTGCTTGTGAGGTGGAATGCCCTAAAAGTATTTCGTTAGAAAATATTGCACGTATGAATCGTGAATACTTAAAAGCAAGTATTATTTAAAAGTTTACTATATAAAATTTCAAAGAGGCTGTCTGAAAAGTATGTGTATTTTAATTTCTCAGATTAAGCTTATCGAAACTGATATTGATTATCAATATGTTAAAATATTTCGACAAGCTCAATATGACATTAAATTATACTTTTCAGACAGCCTCTTTTTTCTTTAATTATTATTAAAAGGAATTAAATTATCGTAAAACGATAATTTAATTGTATATTTGTTTTTTAATAATAATTATTATGAGAAAAATACATATTTTAAAAGCAATAGTAGATTTTATTTGGATAGTCTCCATTCCAATAATTCCATTTGCAATGGTAGCCATACCACTTATTTTTTTTATGGATGATTTAGGAGATTTTGATATTAAAATAAATGGAGTGCTATTAACTTCAAGTTCAATTTTATCAAAATTGTTGATAGCAGTTTCAATAATAGCATTTTTACTAACTTTTTACAGTTTATACCTTTTTAGAAAAGTGTTGGCTTATTTTTTAAGGTTAAAAATATTTGATGATACCGTTATTTCTTCATTTAATAAAATAGGAAATTTACTGGTTGTTTCAGGAATATTATCTTTAGCAGTTTCGTTCATATTCACATTATATTTTAAACACAAAATTACTTTTGAAGTAGGGTATGATTCAAAAATAATAATAATTTGCTTTGGATTGTTTTTTATGGTTTTAAGTGAAGTTTTTAAAATATCTAAAGGAATGAAAGAAGAAAATGATTTAACAATTTAACGATGGCTATTATTGTAAATTTAGATGTAATGCTTGCCAAACGAAAAATGAGAAGTTTAGAATTGGCAACTAAAATAGGAATTACACCTGCCAATCTTTCAATTTTAAAATCTGGGAAAGCAAAAGCAATTCGTTTTTCTACTTTGGAAGCAATATGCAAAGAATTAGAATGTCAGCCAGCAGATCTTTTAGAGTATGTACCAAATAAATAATAACAACAAACAAAATTAGTTTTACTATTTTTAAAGTTTAAATAAATAAGAGTATGTCTTCATATAAATATCCTTTCCAGTCTAAATTACCAACTGTTCCAACATCAATTTTTGCAGTTATGAGCCAATTAGCGGCTAAAGAAAATGCATTAAATCTATCACAAGGGTTTCCAGATTTTAAAAGTGATAAAAAGCTAATTGAATTGGTAAATAAAGCAATGGTAAATGGAAAAAATCAATATGCTCCAATGCCAGGAATTTTTAGTTTAAGGGAAGCAATTGCAGAAAAAACAGAAAATTTATACGGTGTTTCTTACAATCCAGATACTGAAATTACAATTACAGCAGGAGCAACTCAAGCTATTTTTACTGTAATTGCAGCAACAATACAGAAAGATGATGAAGTAATAATTTTTAAACCAGCATATGATTGTTACGAGCCAAGTATTGAATTATTTGGAGGAAAAACAATAGCAATACAGTTAAATCCTGAAGAGTTTTCAATTAATTGGCAAGAAGTAAAAAGTTTGATTACCAATAAAACTAAAATGATTATTATAAATACGCCTCACAATCCTTCTGGTAGAGTATTGTCCCAAAAAGATATGCTTCAATTAGAAGCATTGCTTAAAAACACGAATATTTTACTGTTAAGTGATGAAGTGTACGAACATATTATTTTTGATAGTGAAAAACATCAATCTGCAGCGTTGTACCCTGCATTGGTTGAAAGAACTTTTATAATTGCTTCCTTCGGAAAAACCTTTCACAATACAGGTTGGAAAATGGGATATTGTATTGCGCCTACTGAATTGACGAAAGAATTTAGGAAAGTCCACCAATTTAATGTGTTTAGTGTACATCACCCTACACAAGTAGCATTAGCAGAATATTTACAAACACCTTCTAATTATTTAGAATTAGGTAGTTTTTATCAACACAAAAGAGATTTATTTTTAAGTTTAATAAAAGATTCTCGTTTTCAATTTAAACCTTCAAAAGGAACCTATTTTCAATTATTAAACTTTGAAAATATAACAGATGAGAGCGATTATGACTTTGCAGTTAGGCTTACAAAAGAGCAAAAAATAGCAGGAATACCAATTTCAGTATTTAACGAAAATAAGTACGACTCTAAAGTTCTTCGGTTTTGTTTTGCTAAAACAGATGATACACTAAAAAAAGCCGCAGAAATACTAAATCGGATTTAGTGTAAAGCGGTATTAATTTTTAACATAAATTCTTTAATTTTAGAAGGTTCAAGCCACCTTGTCACAACAACTAGGTTGTTTTCTCGGTCTATTACAATAAAGTTACCACCAAAACCAGCAGCGTAAAAAATAGTTTCAGAAAGTCCTTTCCAATGCCTGTTACCTTTAGTATTAAGCCACCACATATACCCATAGTTTACATTTGGTTTTGAAGGAGTAATTGCTTTTGAAATCCATTCACTACTTAAAAGACGCTTACCATTCCAAACGCCATCATTTAAAAATAACAACCCAAATCTTGCCATATCTTCTGTAGATATAAAAAGTCCAGCTCCAGAATGACCACCACCAGTAACAGATTTCATATTAATTCCATCAATCTCTGTCCAAGCATTATCATAACCAAACCATCTCCAAGTTGTTGAAGCCCCAATTTTATCCATAATATTTTCTTTTAAGACTTGAGGTATTGGTTTTCTCCAAACATGAGTTAACGCATATGCAAGTACATTTACACGAACATCATTGTATTCCATAACTGTTCCTGGCTCATGAAGTTCTCTTAGTTTCCAATCATCTAACCCACCTTTGTTAGGAGGTCTATCAGCCCAATCTTTTCCTCCCCAAAGTTCACCAGACCAATCAGAGTTTTGTTGTAATAAATGCTCCCAGGTGATTTTACCATTGTGATTGCCATTAAACGTTCCATCCCAAATATAGTTACCAACTTTATCATGTTCATTAACAATAAGCTGTTTGTCGTAAGCTAACCCAGCCACAGTTGATAAGAAACTTTTTGTAACACTAAAAGTCATATCCACTCTATTAGTATTTCCCCATTTAGAAATTATATACCCATTTTTCAAAATCATTCCAACAGAACCGCCGCGTTTTTTTGTTGGGCCTAATATTTCATGAAAAGGTTCTTTTTCAAACCCTTTTAATATTGCAATTCTCAAATCTCTTGAACCACTGTATTCATTCATTTTAGCAAATAAAATAGCTTCAGATAGCTTGTTTTTATCAATTTTATAGTCTGCAGGATTTTTTTGTTTCCACTCTTCATTTGGTTGAGGGAAATAATTATTTTTTTGAGCTTGGACAGGTAGTGTGAGTGCAAAAATAAATAACGAAATTATAAGATGTGTGTTTTTCATTTTAAAGAGCTGTTAAAAAAAATTAAATTACGAATTAAATTTTAAAACATTCCTTAAAAAATTGTAATTTTAATGCATGCAACCAAAACTTACAATAGCTCTTATTCAAGCCGATTTAGTTTGGCATAATGCAGCGGAAAACAGAACTAATTTTTCTAAAAAAATAAATTCAATTTCAGAAACAGTTGATATGATTGTTTTACCTGAAATGTTTACAACTGGGTTTAGTATGGAACCTCAAACCATTGCTGAAACTATGAATGGTGAAACTGCAAAATGGATGCAAGAAATAGCTTTAAAAAAGCAAGCTGCAGTAACAGGAAGTATTGTTATTTATGAAAATAATAATTATTACAATCGTTTTTTATTTGTACATCCTTCAGGAGAAATAAACTATTATGATAAACGACATTTATTTACCTTGGCAGGTGAAGACAAAGTGTATACTTCAGGAAAAGAAAAATTAATTGTTAATTATAAAGGCTGGAAAATTTGTCTACTTATTTGTTACGATTTACGTTTTCCGGTTTGGGCTAGAAATGTTGAAGGTTATGATATTCTTATGTATGTTGCAAATTGGCCAAAACCAAGAATTGAAGCGTGGGATGCATTGTTAAAAGCAAGAGCTATTGAAAATATGAGTTATACAATTGGTGTAAATAGAGTGGGTGTAGATGTAAATAATTTAGAATACACCGGCCATTCTGCTGTGTATGATTATTTAGGAAAAAAACTAACACACTGTAAACCTAACGAAGAAGAAACAATTATTCTTACATTAAGAAAGGATGAGCAAGCGAGTATAAGAAACAGCCTAAATTTTTTAGCTGATAGAGATTCTTTTAAAGTCTACAAATAAAATATAAATTTCATTTTGTATTAAATAATTGCATTTTTAATAGTGGTTTCAACTTTGTTGAATAAGTCTTCAAATTTCATAGATTTAGCCTCAATAGCTTCGTGAAATTCAAAAGTGATTTTTACACCCAACCCTAAAGGGAACATTCCTTTTTTATTTAATTTCCAACAATTGTTAACCGTAACAGGGATAACATATGCAGATGGTACAAACTTGGTTAATATTTTTAAACCATTTTCTGAAAACCGTTTAGGTTTGCCATCTTTACTTCTAGTTCCTTCAGGAAAAATTACTGCGGCGTATTTATTTTGTTCAATATATTTACCAAATTCTTTGATAGCAGCTAAAGATTGACGAGAATCTTTTCTATCAATTAAAACAGACCCTCCGTGTCTTAAATTATAAGAGACACTAGGAATCCCTTTTCCTAATTCTATTTTTGAAATAAATTTAGGATGCTGTTTTCGTAAATAGCATGATAAAGGAGAAATATCATGCATGCTTTGATGGTTAGAAACAACAATTAAAGGTACATTTTTAGGAATAGGGTGTTTGTTTATAAATTTTATTTTAGACCCTAAAATATAAAGAAGATAGGTGAATGTACAATTCATTAAATCTACAGCCATTTTGTGACCTTTATATTTCCCAAGGTTAAAGCCTATCCATTGTAAAACATGAAAAAAAAGCAACAAAATACCGTAAAAAAGGTAGAATATAGAAGAGAGTATATATGCCAATAATATTTTCATAATATAAAACAAAATTAGCTTAAACTTTCTTAGCTTAAGCTCGTTTTATTATTTAGTTAGAAAACCAACTATGCCAAGGGATTACCGCAAGAATTAATACCAATGCAATTGAATAATAAACAGCAATTGTCTTAAATTTAGCATGGTCAGTATCCTTCTTTTTATGTTTTGAAAAACCAATAGTTATCAATGCAATAGCAATTAATATCATAATAGGATGTTCCACCAAGTGTTTTCTTAAAATACTATTCTTCATAACTTCTCCCATTCCATGAGCTTGCATAGATGTAAAATAAGTAGAATTAAAATAGGCAAAAAAACCAATTATTAATTGAATATGTGCTGTTATTAAGGTGAATAAAGAAATTCTTAAATCTTTTGCTTTGAATTCTTTTTTTGTACTTAAGCCAATTACCGCATTTACTACCGCAATTATTAAAATTAATAATACAATATAAGCCCAATAGGAGTGAATCATTTTTGTCATAATAGTTAGTTTTAGTGGCAACAAATGTACTAAAATAAAACCAATCTTATATGTTAAAATATGCGTTGTAATTATATATATTGGTAAATAAATAATAAGTTTGTAATTAATTTAATAAATATACATATAGGTGAAAAAACTACTTAATTTTATATTTCTATTTTTATTTCTAACTCCGTTTTATGGGCAAATTCAATCTTATTATAATGGATTAGATTTAACTAAAACAGGAAATGATTTATTTTTAGAATTGTCAGGAAGACTGGAAGCAACACATACAGCAATACCTTATACCGGTTCTCCCATAGACGTGTGGGATGCATGCAAACAAGCAGATGAAGATCCAGATATTAGTACAAACCTGCTATTAATTTATGGGTTTAATGATAACGATGGAATTCCAAGTACAGATAGAACAAGAAATAAAAATTTACAAGATACGGGAAGTGGCGTCTCAGGGGTTTGGAATAGAGAGCATGTTTTTGCAAAATCGTTGGCAAATCCAACTTTTGGGACTGATGAACCTGGACCAGGCACTGATGTTCACAATTTAAGACCCGCAGATAGAGATAGAAATTCTTCTCGCTCAAATAGGAAGTTTACTGATGGAGCAGGAGATTCAGGGATTGTATCGGCTAATGGGGGTTGGTACCCTGGAGACGAATGGAAAGGAGATGTAGCTCGTATTATAATGTATATGTACACACGGTATCATGGAGATGGCTCTTTAGTGGCTGAAACAAATTGCTTACCAAAAAATGTAGGATTTGGTACTGAGTTAGCTATTGACCCAAATATGGTAGATTTATTTTTAAAGTGGAATGTTGAAGACCCTGTTTCTCCATTTGAAGCAAACAGAAATGAAGTTCTTTTTGGAATTCAAGGAAATAGAAACCCATACATAGATAACCCTTATTTGGCAACAATAATTTGGGGAGGTTTAACAGCGGAAGATAAATGGAACTTGAATGACACCTCTGATAATGAAGCCCCAAGTACACCTTTAAACTTAGTAGCATCTAATATTACGGATGAATCTTTTGATATTAGTTGGGGTGCCTCAACAGATAATAATAGCGTGTATGATTATTTAATATACATAGATGGTGTTTATTTGCAATCTTCAACTACAACTACAACAACAATTGCAAACCTAAGCCCAGGTACAACATATAATATCACAATTAAAGCTAGAGATGTAGCTTCAAACCTTTCAGAATTTAGTAGTGTACTTAACGTAACAACTTTGGTTGGACCAAAAATTTTATTAAATGAAGAATTTGAAGACTGCTCAAATTTATTGTTTTTTACCTATAATGAAGCTAGTGATAAAGATTGGGGTTGTGAACCACAATATGGTGAAAACAATTCAGGCTCCATGGGAATCAATGGTTACCAAGAAAATGAGTTAAGTAAAGATTGGTTAATTACAAATAATCCGATTGATTTTGATGTAGAAACTGGAGAAAAAATAAGCTTTTATACCGATGCGGCATACGGTTCAACACCTTTAGAATTAGTATATTCTTCAGATTATGATGGTTCAGGAAATCCAAGTAATTTCACATGGTCACAGGTGCCAAATATCACTATTCCAATACATTCTGATGGTAGTGGAACAGAAGAAGTATATACTTTTACAGATGTAGATATTAGCACTATAACAGGTGCTGTGTATTTTGCGTTTAAATATTATTCTAATGGAAGTCCTACTAGATGGGTGGTTGACAGCTTTGAAGTTATTGCAGATAATGACAATCCAGATATGGATGGGGATGGTGTTCTGAATGGAAATGATTTGTGTCCAAATACACCTACAGGAGAAGCAGTAGATGCTAATGGATGCTCAAATGGACAATTAGATGATGATAATGATGGTGTTCAAAACAGTGAAGATTTATGTTCTAATACTCCAAGTGGAGAGGCTGTGAATGCAAATGGATGTTCAGATAGCCAATTAGATGATGACGGTGATGGCATAATGAATAACTTAGACTTATGTCCAAATACACCTGCAGGAGAAGCAGTAGATGCTAATGGATGCTCAAACGGACAATTAGATGATGATAATGATGGTATTCAAAACAGTGAAGATTTATGTTCTAATACTCCAAGTGGAGAGGCTGTGAATGCAAATGGATGTTCAGATAGCCAATTAGACGATGACGGTGATGGTATAATGAATAACTTAGATTTATGCCCTAACACACCTATAGGAGAAGCAGTAGATGCTAATGGGTGTTCAGATAGCCAATTAGACGATGATGGCGATGGCGTTGCGAACAATGTTGATTTATGCCCAGACACAACCCTGGGAGTGACAGTAGATGCTACAGGATGTTTCATCTTACTCGAGGACAATTTTAGTGTTCAGGTAGTGAGCGAGACGTGCCCAGATAAGAACAATGGGCAGTTGATAATTACAGCGCAAACATCTCAGAGTTATGCAGTAACAATCAACGGCACCGCTTATACATTT
>JAKIVA010000055.1 GCA_021647265.1 Lutibacter sp. | reverse complement strand
CAGGAAGTGGAAAAACTACTGTTGTAAATCAAATTTTAAATGAATTACCTAATGATGAAGTTTGTGTTATTTCTCAAGACTCATACTATAACGCCACAACAAATTTATCATACGAAGAACGTACTAAAATTAATTTTGATCACCCAAATGCTATTGATTTTGATTTACTTGTTAAACACTTAACTCAATTAAAAAAAGGTAAAATAATTGAGCAGCCTGTGTATTCTTTTGTAACACATAATCGTACTGAAGATACTCATATCACACACCCCAAAAAAGTAATTATTGTTGAGGGTATTTTAATATTTAACAGCAAACGTTTACGTGATTTATTTGATATAAAAATATTTGTACATGCTGATGCTGACGAACGTTTAATTAGACGTACAAGAAGAGATATTGAAGAACGAGGGCGCGATATAAATGAAGTTTTAAGCCGTTATCAAAACACCTTAAAACCTATGCATCAACAATTTATAGAGCCGACTAAAAATTATGCCGACATTATTATTCCGAACGACAGATACAATACCGTTGCGGTAGATATCGTTAGAACTGTAATAAGTAACAAGCTTTAATTTATGACTTTTAGGCAATTTAAAAATAAACCAATTGTAAAAATTATTACAAATAAATATGTCATAATTCTTTCAATATTTATTGTTTGGATGGTTTTTTTTGATGAAAACTCAATGCTTAATCACAGAGAATTTAACAAAGAAATAAACAAGCTTAAAAGTGAAAAAAAATATTACAAAACACAAATTAAACAGGATAAAGAGCTTATAAATAAGCTTAAAAACAATGAAGAATTGGAAAAATTTGCTAGAGAAGAATATCACATGAAAAAAGATAATGAAGAAATATACCTTATAGAATACGATACATTGGTTAAAAATTAACCAAGTCCTCTTTAAAATCTATTTAACTAAATTACAACTATGAGTACCTTTATAACTAAAGATTTTGAACCCAGTTCAGCAAAAGCTTGGAAACAAAAAATTCAAGTAGATTTAAAAGGTGCTGATTATAATAGTACCCTTTTAACAAAAACAAATGAAGGTATTACCATAAAACCTTTCTATCATTTAGATAATTTTGAAAAATTAAATATCCCTACTCCAAAAAAAGATTTTAAAGTTTGTCAAAAAATACTCATCTCAGCTGAAGACAAAACGAATACATTAGCTATTGAGTCAATAAACAGAGGAGCCAATGCCCTAAAATTTATTGCTAATAAACCTTTCAATGCTAGTAAATTATTTAAAAATTTATTGAATAAAAAAAATGAATTTCATTTTCAATTTGAATTCTTATCAAAGGATTTTATAGATAATATTACAAAATTACTTAATGATGAAACCGTTTTTTATAATATAGATATAATTGGTAACATAGCTAGAAATGGCAATTGGTTTACTTCATTAAACAATGATTTTAAAATTGTAGAAAAATTAATTCAAGAAAACCCTACGAAATACGTACTTGGCGTAAATACAAACCTATATCAAAATGCAGGTGCAAATACCGCTCAGCAAATTGCATATGCTTTAGCTCATGCAAATGAATATTTGAACAGATTTGACGGGAAAATTGCTTCTAAAATCCAATTTAACTTTTCAATGGGTTCAAATTATTTTTTCGAAATTGCTAAAATTAGAGCTTTTCGATATTTATATAACTTAATTTCACAAGAATACAACACTACTACTGTAATTGCTGAAATTTTTACTGAACCAAGTTTGCGGAATAAAACAATATATGACTATAATGTAAATATGTTACGTACAACAACTGAAAGTATGAGTGCTATTTTAGGAGGTGCAAATACTATTTCGAATTGCTCATATGATATATTATTTCACAATTCAAATGAGTTTGGAGACCGAATTGCGAGAAATCAATTATTAATTTTAAAAGAAGAAAGTTATTTTAAAAATGCACAATATATTGCAACTGATTCATATTATATTGAAACTATTACGAAACAACTAGCTGAAAAAGCATTGGATATTTTTAAAGATATTGAAAAAAGTGGAGGCTTTTTACAACAATTAAAAGAAGGAACTATTCAACGCAAAATAAAAGAAAATGCTCAAAAAGAACAAACTCAATTTGATTTAGGTGAATTAATTTTGGTTGGAACAAATAAATACATGAATGAACAGGATAAAATGAGCCACGATTTACAAATAAATCCTTTTGTTAAGCACAACCCAAAAAAAACACTTATAATCCCAATAATTCCAAAGCGTTTGTCCGAAAAAATTGAACAAAAAAGACTGAAAAATGAAGCGTAAAGATTTTTCACAACTAACCATAAAAAGTCAAAATAAAAAAGATATTTATTTTGACCACGAAAATTACATTGCTGGTATTGCTCCAAATTTGAGAGGCCCGTATTCAACAATGTATGTTCGTCGTCCTTGGACTATTCGTCAATACGCCGGTTTTTCAACCGCAGAAGAAAGTAATGCATTTTATAGAAGAAATTTAGAAGCTGGGCAAAAAGGATTATCTGTAGCCTTCGATTTAGCTACACATCGCGGTTACGATTCTGACCACGAACGCGTTCAAGGAGATGTTGGAAAAGCAGGTGTTGCTATAGATTCTGTGGAAGATATGAAAGTGCTTTTTGACAAAATTCCACTAGATAAAATGTCCGTTTCTATGACAATGAACGGTGCTGTATTACCCATTTTAGCATTTTATATTGTTGCCGCAAAAGAACAAGGTGTAGAAGAAAAATTATTGGCTGGCACCATTCAAAATGATATTTTGAAAGAATTTATGGTGCGTAATACTTATATTTACCCACCAACTCCTTCTATGAAAATTATTGCTGATATATTTAAATATACCAGTAAAAATATGCCGAAATTTAATTCTATCTCTATTTCTGGTTACCATATGCAAGAAGCTGGGGCAACACCTGAAATTGAACTAGCCTACACTTTAGCTGACGGTTTAGAATACCTAAAAACAGGTATTGAAAGTGGTATGGAAATAGATTCTTTTGCTCCACGCCTTTCATTTTTCTGGGCAATTGGAATGGATCATTTTAGTGAAATTGCCAAATTACGAGCAGCGCGAATGCTATGGGCAAAAATCGTAAAACAATTCAATCCTAAAAATTCTAAATCTTTAGCTTTAAGAACACATTGCCAAACCAGCGGTTGGAGCTTAACAGAACAAGATCCTTTTAACAATGTAGCCAGAACAACCATCGAAGCTATGGCAGCAGCCTTAGGAGGTACCCAAAGTTTGCACACAAACGCCCTAGATGAAGCCATTGCTTTACCTACTGATTTTTCTGCAAGAATTGCAAGAAATACGCAAATTTATATTCAAGAAGAAACTAATATTACAAAAACTGTTGATCCTTGGGCTGGAGCTACTTTTGTTGAAAAACGAACAGAAGAAATGGTAAATTCAGCTTGGAAATTGCTACAAGAAGTTGAAGAACTTGGTGGTATGACGAAAGCCATAGAACTTGGTATTCCAAAAATGAGAATTGAAGAGGCCTCTGCTAAAAAACAAGCGAGAATTGATAGTAATCAAGATATTATTGTTGGTGTTAATAAATTTAAATTACTCCAAGAAGATCCTTTGCAAATTTTAGAAGTTGATAATGCCGCCGTTAGGGAATCTCAAATTATGCGTTTAAAAGAGTTAAAAGCTAGCAGAAATAGAGAAGATGTTGACCTTGCGTTGCGAAATTTAACAAAATGTGCAAAATCAGCTAATGGAAATTTATTAGATTTGGCTATTATTGCTGCTGAAAAAAGAGCTACTTTAGGCGAAATTTCAGATGCTTTAGAAACTATTTTTGGAAGATACAAAGCAACTATTAAATCTATTTCTGGTGTGTATAGTAAAGAAATTAAAAATGATTCCGCATTTAAAAAAGCCAAACAATTAGCAAATAAATTTGCTGAATTAGAAGGAAGACGTCCTAGAATTATGATTTCTAAATTGGGACAAGATGGCCATGACCGCGGTGCAAAAGTAGTTTCAACGGGGTATGCTGATTTAGGTTTTGATGTTGATATTGGCCCATTATTTCAAACACCTAAAGAAGCTGTAAAACAAGCAATTGAAAATGACGTACATGTACTTGGCATATCATCATTAGCTGCTGGTCATAAAACATTAATTCCACAAGTAATCGCAGAATTAAAAAATTACAAACGTGAAGATATTTTAGTAATTGCAGGAGGTGTAATACCCGCTCAAGATTATCAATTTTTATTTGATGCTGGGGTTGTTGGTATTTATGGCCCAGGAACCAAAATATCAAAAGCTGCCATTGATATTTTAAACATATTAATTGATAGTGTGGCAGAATAACTTTAAACCTAAAAAAAATGAAAAACTTATTAAATCTAATCGTAATACTAGCAATATCAATCTCAGGTTTTGCACAAGATAAAATTGAGCTAAACCTAGGAGACACTGTCCCTGAATTTTCTGGCTTAAGTGATAACGGAGAAACCTGGAACTCAACCAACAATGCAAAAACCAGCTTTTTAGTGGTTTATTTTTATCCTGCGGCTATGACTGGAGGCTGCACCAAACAAGCTTGTGCTTATAGAGATGACAAGGCCTCTTTTGATAAAATGGGTGTTACTGTAATTGGTGTTAGCGGTGATGAAATAGACAACTTAAAGCATTTCAAAGAATCATACCAATTAAATTTTCCTTTATTATCTGATGCAAAGGGAACAATTGCAAAAATATTTGGTGTACCAACTAAAGCCGGAGGGTCAATTACAAGAGAATTCAATGGTGAAAATTTCTTACTTAAGAGAGGTATTACAGCTTCACGGTGGACTTTTGTTTTAGATAAAAACAAAAAAATTATTTATAAAAATGCTGATGTTAACGCTGCTGAGGATAGTAAAAAGGTAAAAGAGGTTATTAAAAACTACACCAATTATTAAGTTATTTTAACAACACCTTCTGAGGTAGTCAACATTCGTTTTAACCATAACATCAATATCGCAGCAATTAAACCCAAGCTTCCCATTAAATACCAATTTATATCGAAGCCAAATCTTGCAATTACCTCCATACCTGTTTTGGCACTAAAAATATGTGCCATAGAAAATGCCATAGTATACAGTGCTAAATAACGCCCTTCTTTTCCTTCAGGTGACCTGTTCATTGCAAAATTATTTGTAAACGGAAATGCCAACATTTCCCCCAATGTTATTAGCAACATACTCACGATCAAAACTCCTGCCCAAGTAGAAATATCTAAAACCAAAAAACTCAAAGCAAATAACACCAAACTCCAAGTTATAATTTTTAATTTATTTAATAACTTTTTTTCTATATAATGAATCAAAGGCATTTCAAATAAAAAAATTAAAAATCCGTTAATTGCCATTATTAATCCTATTTCAACTTCGGTTAAATGGTGAACATTTTTATAATACAAAGGCATTGTTGTAAAAAGTTGTAAAAATATAAAACCCATTAAAAAAACAACGACTAAAAAAACCCAGTAGGGTTTATCTTTATAAACTGATGTTATTTGAATTTCATTTTCAGAATTTTGATTGATTTTTTTAAGGTGAAATTCTTTTTGTTTCAAAACTATTCTCATTAATAATATTGCCACAATACAGGTAATTCCATCTACCCAAAAAAGGCCTGAATAATCTAATGTCGCAATTATCATACCGCCTAAAAAAGGTCCAAATGAAAAACCTAAATTTATTGCTAAACGTATTAAAGTTAAAGATCGTGTTTGATTTTCAGGTTTACTATACGCCTTTAATGAAACAAACATTGCAGGTCTAAACGTATCAGCAATAGCCATTGTAATAAACATACCTATTACAAAACCAATAAAAGTAGTTATAAATTGTAGGCTAATAAACAAAAACCCTGTGGTTAACAAACTCCAAAACATAACTCTGTAAAAGCCTATTTTATCTGTTAGTTTTCCTCCTAAATAAGAACCTAGCAATGACCCCAAACCAAAACTTGACATAATCCAACCTACTTGAGATAGTGATAATTTTAAGTTCTCTGTTAAATACAATGATAAAAAAGGTAACACCATTGTACCTGCTCTATTTATAAATGTAATTAATGCCAACCACCAAACTTCTTTTGATAATCCTTTAAATGAATTTTGGTAATTGTTAAATGTTTTTTTTACCATACTATAAAAGTAAAAAACCCAACTTAAAAGTCAGGCCAAAATGAATTGATATTATTTATTCTTAAATAATTATTACACATTTACCTTGTGATTTTTTAAAAACCACTTACTCAAATCCCTTTTATTTCTCCAATTATTCATAAAATTTTCTTAATATCTATCAAAACTACAAAATTTATTCAACCCATAAAGGTTTTCTTAAACTAGTAATATTTCGTACTTTTGATTGCAAAGTATATCTCCATGAAAAAAATATTTTTTGTTTTAACTGTTGTCTTTTTATTTATAAATTGCTCACCTAAGAAAATTTCTTATGAAGATGAAATTAAGCTTTTTCAATACAAACTAAACACAGAATTCGCTGATGCAGAAAAATCTCCTTTGACAGAAGAAGATTTAAAAAATTTTAAAACCTTAGATTTTTTTAAAACTGACAAAAATTACAAGGTAGAAGCTGAATTTGAATTAACCCCAGATACTCCGGTATTTGAAATGCAAACAAATACAGATCGTTTGCCTTTATATAGAAAATATGGTGTTGCTCATTTTACCTTGAATGGCGAAAAATTTAAATTAAACATTTATCAAAGTCAAGATTTAATAGTGAATCCTGAATTTGAAGATTATCTATTTTTACCTTTCAACGACACAACAAACGGTAACAGTACGTATGGTGGCGGGAGGTATATAGATTTGAAGTTTCCTCCAAAGGAAAGTAAAACTATTGTGATAGATTTTAATAAAGCCTATAATCCATATTGCGCATATAACTCAAAATACTCATGCCCAATTCCACCTTCAGAAAATACTTTGTCTATTGATATACCTGTTGGTGTAAAGGCTTTTGAAAAACATCATTAATCATTTTAGAGAATTTTAAAATTCTAAATAATGCTCTAACTTTTTTATAATGATATTAAAAATACCAAATAAGCATCTTCAGTATTAGGATTAAATATTGCTGATACTGACATACCCAGACTAACTAAACTTGTTATTTTAACATCTCTTGATGCCGAAAATCCAACGTTAGTAATTGCAAAATCCTTATCAACGGTATAAATTTTATTACCTCCTCCAATAAAAGTACTTAACTCTACATCGCCTATTTTAAATGGGTATTCAATTTTGGTATAAATTGAGTTTGCATTATCATTATAAATATTCATAGCCAACATTAAAGTTAGAGGAAGTTTTTTAACACCTTCAAAACTCACCATTAATTCTCCCACATGATTTTTGAGCTGAAAATACCTATCAGACAAACCATCAACAGGAAATGAATAATCTGTAAACCCAAGTGATACAGCTCCAAAAGAGTAACTCGCATATAAATCAAACTCCTGACCTATAACTTGACCTCCTGTTTCATACGAAGCCCAAATACCTAATGTTAAATTCCCCAAAGTATATTCTACATAAGGTTGAATTACAGGGGAGTCAGAAAATTCAATCCCTCTCCATACATATCTGCTTGCTAAATCAGCCCCAATATCTAATGAAGATTTAGATCTTTTTTGTGCTCTAATTGTATTCATTGATATAATTGTAATCAATAATAGTATTGTTTTTTTCATTGTTTTCATTGTTCCTTATTAAGTTTATAGTATTCTTTTTTAGACAATACTTGTCCTGTTAAGTAAAATTTTACCTGAATTATTTTAATAAAAATTTGAATCTAAGCAGGCAGAAATAATAAATATAACTGCCTACATATATAGTGTATTGTTAATGTTGGTTTAACCCAAAATCTGGATAAGCATCCATACCGTGCTCATGCATATCCAACCCTTCTTGTTCTTCAATTTTAGAAACTCTAATACCAACCGTTATTTTTAGTGTTTTAATTATAGTATATGAAGAAATTACACAAAAAGCACCTATAGAAACTACTCCTATAAATTGATTCGATAATTGCTCCCAACCTGCGAGTTTTCCAAAAATTCCTACCGCTAAAGTTCCCCAAATTCCACAAATTAAGTGAACTGCAATAGCACCTACCGGATCATCTAATTTTAATTTATCAATAAATGCAACTCCAACCACAATTAAAACCCCAGCAATGGCACCAATAACAATTGCATCTGTAACACTCATAACATCTGCTCCTGCTGTAATACCAACCAAACCACCAAGTATACCATTCAAAAACATTGACAAATCGTATTGTTTGTATTTAAGTAACGACACTAAAAATGCTGACAACCCTCCTGTTGCAGCTGCCAAACAAGTTGTAACCAAAACTAATGAAGTTGCAGCCGGATTCGCTGAAAGTACAGACCCTCCATTAAACCCAAACCAACCCAACCATAAAAGGAATACACCTGTTGTTGCAAAAGGCATATTATGCCCCGGGATTACGCCTATTGAACCATCTTTTTTGAATTTTCCAATTCTAGCTCCCAACAACCAAACTGCAATTAAAGCTGCCCAACCACCAACAGAATGAACTAATGTAGAACCTGCAAAATCGTAAAAGCCAAGCCTATCTAGCCAACCCGATCCCCATTTCCAAGAACCAGCTATTGGATACACAAATCCCACATAAATAATTGTAAAAACCATAAATGCACCTAGTTTTATTCTTTCAGCTACTGCACCGGAAACTATTGTTGCTGCAGTTGCTGCAAACATTCCTTGAAACAAAAAATCGGTCCAGTAAGTATAGCCTCCATTAGCATATTCTGCTGTAAGTCCATTTTCAGGAATTGACAAACCAAATAAATCAATAAAATAATTTGGTAATACTCCTGCCATAAATGTACCTGGATACATTAAATTGAACCCAACCAATGCGTACAATACCATTCCAATTGAAATAATAAATACGTTTTTAAATAAAATGTTTATCGTGTTTTTTTGTCTTGTTAATCCTATTTCTAATAATGAAAATCCTAAATGCATTAAAAAAACCAATGCTGTACAAATCATCATCCAAACATTGTTTACTGTAAATAATGTGTTCTCCATACTAAATAATTTTCGATTTTTATTTTAATGAGTTTGCTCCTTTTTCTTTTGTTCTTATTCTATATGCTTCAATAACATTTGATACAAATATTTTTCCATCTCCAACAGTTCCGGTATAAGCCGATTTTAATAAAGTTTCAACTGTTTTTTCTAAAAATTCTTCAGAAACCACAATAGATAAAAATCTCCGCTGAATATCTGATGTGCTATAACTTACCCCTCTATATACATGACCCTGCTTCTCATTTCCAACTCCAGTTACATCCCAGTAGCTAAAAAAATTAACTTCAATTTCATGTAAAGCTTCCTTAACTTCTCCAAATTTTGATTTCCGAATAATTGCTTCAATTTTTTTCATAATTAAAATGATTTTTATTGTTAATTCACCATCAAAAGTATAAATATATTTTTTCACCCCCTATTTTTTAAGGGCTATAAGTGTTACTTTTATCATTTGCATTATTTTAACCCTACTTTTTTAAGGGTACAGCAATTAATTGTGTTATTTTTTTATGATTTGTAGTCTGTTTTTTAGGGGCAAAGTGAATAAATGAAGATACTATGTTGTTTACCCCTCTCAAAAAGAGGGATATCTTAAAAAAAACGTCAAACTATTTCTTTTAATCAAAAGAAATAGTTTGAAAAATGAACATTGAATATAAGTTACTTAGAAAATTTTTGAAAGGTACAACCCAACAAAAACCGCTGAAAAACCTAAAACTAAAGATAGTAATGTGTATGGTAAAAAGCTAAAATAGTCTCCATTTTTTATTAATAAATGATTTTCATAAGCAAAAGTTGAAAAAGTTGTAAACCCACCGCAAAAACCAGTTGCCAGTAATAAAGATTGAGTTTGTGACATATTTGAAGTCTTACTCAAATACCCTAAAATGAAACCTATCAACAAACTTCCCAGTACGTTAGAAAACATAGTGCCGTAAGGTATAGCCGTTTCAAGATTATTTAGCCACCTACTTGTATAATACCTAGCTACACTACCAAAACCACCTCCTACAAATACCAATAAAGCTTGTTTCATATGATTGTTAAAATTTTATAGTATCAACATCTACCCAGTTCCACTTACCTGTTACTGTTCCTTTTTGTAATGTGACAATTCCTGGATTTGCTCTTATAATGGTTTTTAAAGTTGTTTCATCACAAAACAGCATTTCAAAGTTTAGCTTAAATTGGTCTTTTATTACTAAATAATCATCTCTTAAGGAAGATGACAACATATAAACTTTATATCCTTTCTCTAAGGCTTTATCAGTTGCATTTTTAATTGCAGTAAAACCTTCAATATCACTTTTATCAAGACTATAAGCTATAACTAGCATTACATTATTAGCGGCTAAAATATCGTTTGTTAAATCTTCTCCCCTTTCAGATTCCAGAAAGAAATCATGTACTGGAGGAAGTTCATCTCCAATATATTCCATTCCTTTTGGTATGTTTTTACCAATAGCATAAGGTCTAAAATCAATAATAGGTAAATGTACTAATACATAATAAATTATATATAAGAATACAAAAAAAGATAAAAAAGATGTCCATTTTACTACAGTTAAGCTTAACAAGGGCTTTATTAATTTATACTTTAAAACCAAAACTAAAATGAATGCCACCAATACTATATTTTTATAAAATGTACCCCAAGACGACAATTTAACAGCATCTCCAAAACAACCACAATCTGTTACCTTATCGTAATAAGCTGAATACCATGTTAAAAATAAAAACACCAAAATTATTGCTAACAAACTCCAAGCTGTAAGTTTAGGTAGGTATCCTAAAAGTAAAAACACACCAAGCATTATTTCCACCAATATTAAAAAAATAGAAAAAGGCAAGGCGTAAGGAATTAAAAACTCCAAATTTAATACATCTGCTCCAAAATATTCTTGAAATTTATATGCTGAACCTAAAGGATCTATTAGTTTTACAAAACCTGAGAAAATAAATGTAATTGCGACAAAGAAACGTGAAATTTGGACTAGTATTCTCATAATTAGGTAGTTTCATTTATATGAATTAATGCAAAAATAGCATAATTTATCATATCCTGATAGTTTGCATCAATACCTTCAGATACAATTGTTTTACCTTTATTATCTTCTATTTGTTTTACGCGCAACAATTTCTGTAGAATTAAATCGGTTAAAGAACTTACTCGCATATCTCTCCATGCCTCTCCATAATCATGATTTTTAGCTTCCATAAGTTGTTTTGCTACAGCCACATGTTTATCGTACAATGCTATGGCTTCGTCTGTAGACAAATCAGGCTGTTCTACCACTCCTTTTTCAAGTTGAATTAAAGCCATGATTGAATAATTAATAATACCTATAAATTCTGAAACCTCCCCTTCATCTACTTTTCTTGTAGAATTTTGTTGCAATTGACGAATGCGTTGTGCCTTAATAAAAATTTGGTCTGTTAATGACGGTAATCTCAAAATACGCCAAGCAGCACCATAGTCTTTTAACTTATTTATATATAATGAACGACACTTTTCAATAACATCGTTATATTGTTTTGAAGTTTCTTGCATGTAACTTTAATTATTTCCGTAAATTTCGAACAAATTTAAGGAATTAAAAAATCTAATATCTATTTATGAAGAAAATTGCTGTTTTTTGTGGCGCTAGCTTAGGCTTTAATGAAGTATATAAAAATGATGCTATAAAATTAGGTGCTTATTTTGCGAAGCAAAATATTGGTCTGGTATATGGTGGTGGGAAAATGGGAATGATGGGTGTTTTAGCTGATAGTATTCTTAAGGGAAAAGGTAAAGTTATTGGCGTAATCCCAGGGTTACTGCGCCACGAAGAAGTAATACATTCAGAAATTACTGAAATGATTGTCACCAAAACAATGAGTAAAAGAAAAGTGAAAATCAGTAAATTAGTAGATGGTTACATAGCTTTACCCGGAGGTTTTGGCACGTTAGATGAAATTTTTGAAGCCCTAACTTTAAGTCAGTTAGGAATTGAACAAAAACCTGTTGGCATTTTAAATACCAATGGTTTTTTTAACCATTTAATTAAACAATTAGATGTTATGGTAACAGAAGGTTACTTAAAACAATCTAATAGTGATATGTTAATTGTAAGCGATTCTGTAGAAGAATTAATTACAAAAATGTATCAATACAAAGCACCTAAAATAACCGAAGTAACTAGTAAAGTAGTTAGATAATGAATAACTTATGAAGAGTATAAATTGCAACGGTTCATTGATAAATTTAGACACTCCAAAAGTAATGGGTATTCTAAATATTACTCCTGATTCTTTTTTTGACGGAGGAAAATACAGCAATACCTCCAAAATTATAACTCACGTACATAAAATGCTGAATGAAGGTGCAACTTTTATTGATGTAGGTGCATATTCATCTCGTCCAGGAGCAAAACACATTTCAGAAGAAGAAGAGTTAAATCGAATTTTACCTGTTATAAAACTTCTTAAAAGTAACTTTACAAACATTCTTATTTCTGTAGATACTTTTAGAAGTACTATAGCCAAACAATGTGTTGATAGTGGCGCTTGTATGGTTAATGATATTTCGGCCGGAAATATGGACGCTGATATGTTTACTACAATTGCAAAACTACAAGTTCCTTATGTTATAATGCATATGCAAGGCACACCTCAAAATATGCAAAAGAACCCTGTATATAACAACGTGGTTAGAGATGTTCTTTTTTTCTTTTCAAAAAAAATACATAAATTATATGCTCTTGGTATAAATGATGTTATTGCTGATGTTGGGTTTGGGTTTGGGAAAACAGTAACACAAAATTACGAACTGTTAAATCAACTAGATTTATTTCAAAATATAGAAGTTCCTATGCTTACCGGGCTTTCAAGAAAATCTATGCTATTTAAACCTCTGGAGATTACACAAACACAAGCTTTAAATGCAACAACTTCTGCTAATACCATTGCATTGCTAAAAGGAGTAAGTATACTTCGGGTTCATGACGTGAAAGAGGCTATGGAAACTATTAAAATTATTAAACTGTTAAATGCTAATTAATGAAAAAAACAATATTTATTTTACTTGCTTTCGTATTGTTAAGCTGTGCTAAAAAAGAAGTTCAGCTTCCTACTTTAGCTGAAAAAGGGCTACAAGAAATTTTCAATCATTCTGAAGTTTGGATGTTTTTTCAAGTCAAGAATAACGATACCATTGCTGATATAAATAAAAAAAATATCATAAGCACCACACACTGGATTTTTAATCTTGACAAACGTTTACCTTTAAAAACAATAATTCCATCCATTAGCAAATTACAATACAAACATGCAAATTCAATTCATTCAAAAGAAGGAATGCATGAGTATTTTAGTTATGCAGATACACTCTCAAAAAAACTTTCGTTTTTAAAATTTGACGGTGTTATTTTTAAAACAGATAGTCTATTATCTAAATATTTTATAAAAGAAAATCATAAAAAATACACCAATTTCAATAATATAAACCTCACCTTCAACCCAAATAATAGTTGGATTAACGATGCAAAAATGGGACAAGGCGAATTAAAAACTACACTCCTTGAGTTTATTGATTTTTCTTCAGGAGGAAAAAAAACAATGTTACACCTAAACTTTAACGAAAATTTAGTATATCAAGATTATTTATTTTACAAAACAATGATTCATAATTTTAACAATGAAAATATTGTAACAAACAATATAGAGTTTATTTTCAATCAAAATAAAGTCCCCGATTGCGGCTGTGAATAGCTATTGAATATGCAATCTTTTTCCTACTTTTACAAAAACGACTTAAATGCTTAATTTTTTAGACTTTTCTTTTTTAGATGCTTTAGACATTATTTTAGTTGCCATACTACTTTATTATGTGTATAAATTATTAAAAGGAACTGTTGCCATTAATATTTTTATTGGCATTGCTTTAGTGATACTTATATGGAAAATTACAGAAGCGCTACAAATGAAAATGTTAAGCGGCTTGTTAGGCGCTTTAATTAGTTTAGGAGCCATAGCCATACTTATTGTTTTTCAACCTGAAGTACGAAAGTTTTTATTAATGATAGGCTCAACTAATTTTACGAATAAACGTAATTTTTTAAAACAAATAAACTTCTTAAAAACCGAAATTCAAACAACTACTGATGTAGAATCTATTGTAACGGCTTGTGAAGAAATGGCCATAACCAAAACTGGTGTTTTAATAGTTTTAGAGCGCACTCAAAATTTAGATTTTGTAAAATTTACTGGCGATAAAATGAATATTGAAATTAACAAACCTATTATAAAAAGTATTTTTTATAAAAATAGCCCACTGCACGATGGCGCTATAATTATTAAAGAAAATTTTATTATTGCTGCAAGAGTTATTTTACCACTTTCAAACAAAAAATTACCTGCACGATTTGGTTTACGCCATAAAGCAGCCATAGGAATTACAGAAAAAACAGATGCTCTTTGTTTGGTTGTTTCTGAAGAAACAGGAAAAATGTCTTACATTAAAGATGGTGAATTTGTATTGTTTAAAAATAGTAATGAGCTTATTGAAACTATTCGATACGATTTAAATTAAGCTACTTCACTTGTAAATTGCATATCGTACAAATTTTTATAGTAGCCATTTTTATGTAACAACTCTAAGTGAGAGCCTTGTTCCACAATTTTACCTTTATCCATTACAATAATTTTATCGGCTTTTTTAACTGTTGTTAACCTATGTGCAATTATAATTGAAGTTTGATGCTGGGTTATTTTATCCGTGGCTTGCTGAATTAGTTTTTCTGAATATGAATCTATAGACGATGTTGCCTCATCTAAAATTAATACACTTGGTTTACTAACATAGGCTCGTAAAAAGGCTATTAATTGTCGTTGCCCAGATGATAGCATAGCTCCTCGTTCTTTTACATTGTAATGGTAATTATTTGGTAAACTCATAATAAACTCATGAATTCCTATTTCTTTGGCTGCATTTTTTACTTCGTCTAACGTAATAGTTTCATTACTTAAAATAATATTATTAAAAATTGAATCTGAAAATAAAAAAACATCTTGCAAAACAACCGCTATTTTCTTTCTTAATGATTCTAAAGTATATTGTTTAATATTGTGATTATCAATGCATATTTTACCTTCATTAATTTCGTAAAAACGATTTATTAGATTTATAATGGTAGATTTTCCTG
>JAKIVA010000054.1 GCA_021647265.1 Lutibacter sp. | reverse complement strand
AACAGGTTAAAATTGATTACGTCAAAAGTTATTTCCGAAGTATTTTTAGCTTTTTAGTTAGAAAAAAGATTTCAGAATAACTTTCTATTTACACACTTTATAGGATGCTACCATAATTACTTTTTAGGCAGCCTCTTTTAATTTCATTTAAGTAAAATTTATTTTAATGAGCCAATCATATCTTCAGGCTTAACCCATTCATCGTATTGTTCAGCAGTTAAATAACCTAAATTAACGGCTTCTTCTTTTAATGTTGTTCCGTTAGCGTGGGCAGTATTTGCAATCTCAGCAGCTTTGTAATAACCAATTTTTGGATTTAAAGCCGTAACTAACATTAATGAATTGTTTAAAAGTTCAGTTATTCGTTCGTTATTTACCTTAATCCCAACAGCACAATTGTCATTAAAACTTACGCAAGCATCACCTAATAAACGAGCAGATTGTAAAAAATTAGCAGCCATCAGAGGTTTAAATACATTCAATTCAAAATGTCCTTGAGTTCCACCCATAGTAATAGCAACATCATTTCCTATTACCTGAGCAGCAACCATAGTTAATGCTTCAGCTTGTGTAGGATTAACTTTTCCAGGCATAATAGAACTTCCAGGTTCATTAGCAGGTAAAATTAATTCTCCAATACCTGAACGCGGACCAGAGGCCATCATTCGAATATCGTGGGCTATTTTGTTAAGAGAAACAGCCAGTTGTTTTAGAGCTCCATGACTTTCAACAATGGCATCATGAGCAGCTAATGCTTCAAACTTATTTTCAGCCGTTACAAATGGTAATTCTGTAAATTCAGCTATTTTTTTAGCAACCAACACATCATATCCTTTAGGTGTATTTAAGCCGGTGCCAACTGCAGTTCCTCCTAAGGCTAATTCAGCCAAATGAGGTAATGTATTTTTTAAGGCTTTTAATCCATGAGCTAATTGAGATGCGTATCCAGAAAATTCTTGGCCAACAGTTAAAGGAGTGGCATCCATTAAATGCGTTCTACCAATTTTAACCACATCTTTAAATTCAAGAGATTTAGCAACAAATGTTTTTTGTAGTTTTTCAATTCCAGGAATGGTAGTTTCTATTAACATTTTATAGCTAGCAATGTGCATTCCGGTAGGAAAGGTATCATTACTCGACTGTGATTTATTTACATCGTCATTAGGTTGAATTACTTTTTCTCCTTCTCCAATAATCCGTCCGGCTATTTCTTGTGCACGATTTGCAATAACTTCATTGGTGTTCATATTGCTTTGTGTACCAGAGCCAGTTTGCCATATCACTAATGGAAACTGATCATCTAACTTACCATCCAAAATTTCATCACAAACTTTTGAAATTAAATCTCTTTTCTCTTTTGATAATACACCTAAATCACAGTTTGCATGGGCAGCAGCCTTTTTTAAATATGCAAATCCGTAAATAATTTCTAAAGGCATAGAAGCTGAAGGGCCAATTTTAAAATTATGTTTTGATCGTTCTGTTTGGGCACCCCAATATTTATCGGCAGGGACTTCAACGTTCCCCATAGTGTCTTTTTCAATTCTATATTTCATAATATTAAGTTTATCTAAATTACTGATTTACAAAGTTACTAATTATGATTTTTTAGCTTATCAAAGTTGCTATTTTTTTTTTAGTTAATAAGTGAGAAAAGTCACTTTCAAAAAAAATAAAAAGTTATGCGATTAATTAAAAATAAATACTATTTTTGTAAAATATAACAAAAAGTAATAATCAAAAGTTATGGATTTATCTCAATTTTCAGGTTTTTTAATTTTCTTAGGCATTTTTACAATGGGTTTTTGGTTGATGCTGTTTATGCTAATGTTTGTTGTCCCTTATTGGTTAATGGGATATTTTATAGAAGCATGGAAATATAGAAAAGAAGGTAAATTAGAAGCTAAAGAGTAGTTAACTCTTTTACATAATACTAAAATTATAAGATTTAAGAGTAACCAATTTGGTTACTCTTTTTTAGTGTGCTATAAAATGGTTTTTATAATTTCTGGAGGACGACCAATAACTGCTTTTCCGTTTGCAACTACAATTGGTCTTTCTATAAGTTTAGGATGGTTAACCATTGCCTCAATAATTTCATTATCAGTCAATGTTTTTCCTTTATAATTTTCTTTCCAAATAGCTTCATTTTTTCTAACCAACTCAATTGGTTTTATACCTAGTAATTTTATTAATTCAGTTAATTCTTCTTCCGCAAAGGGTTTATCCAAATATTTTATAACTTCAAAAGGGTTACTTGATTCTTTTAATATAGCTAAACCTTGACGGCTTTTACTGCATCGTGGATTGTGGTATATTTTCATAAAAAGAAATATTTATGTAAAAATAAGTATTAAAATTTAGTTTTGCTTTCTTTTTCCTTTTTATCAAAATTAATTTTTCTATCCTGTTTACGCTGGTTAAACCTATAAGTAAATGAAGCTAAAATGGTAGGGTACTTTTGTCTTATATCTACATCGGAAATATAATTGGAATCAAATCTAGTGCGTTTAACTATGTTTGAATTAAAAATATCACTTGAGGTAATAGCAATGGTCGCATTTTTATCGAAAATATCTTTACTAATTGCAACATTAGCATATGTATAGGCTTGCCTTGTTGAAACAGGACCTCTTGATATTAACGTGTGCATTACCTTGGTTTGAAAATTAAACCAATTTGGAATTTTTACTTGAGTAAATAGGCTAAAAGTTGCATTGACATTAGAGAAATTAAAATCTTGTGTAATTGTTTCATTTGCTAAATTAATAGTTTTAAAAACTCCAGTTTGATCCAAATTTTCAATACGAGCGGAGGCTGTAAAATTAATTACTTTTGAGAGGTTATAAATTGCAGTAAAATTAGCTATTGTCTGATAAAGTTTTCCCAAATTAACTATTGTTGATATTAATTTATCAACACCATTAACTTGCTCACCTGTTTTATAGGTAACATTTTGCCAAGAATCTGTATAAATGGAGTGAGATAGAACAGATTGGAAAATTATTTTTTTACCATAATAGGTATAAGTTAATTGGATATTATTCATATAAAAAGGATTTAAATCTTCATTACCAATAAAACTTATGGTTTCACTTATTTTTTGTTCATAAGGTTGCAACTGATAGTAACCAGGAACTGAGTAATTTCTATTTATGAATAAGCTGATACTTTTAGAATCAGAGATACTGTAACTTAAAGATAGATATGGGAATAAATTATTGAATTTTTTATTTTGTACAGTATTTAAATAATCATAATTAATTTTATAAGTTAAAAATTCAGCCCTTAACTCAAACCCTACATACAACTTTTTAAATTGTTTTTCATAACTCGCAAAAAACGCATGGTTGGTATCTGTAAAATCTATTAGTTTGTTAATGTTAGAGTCTATATATTCAAAAGGGGTTGAGCCAAAAAGGCCTTCGTATCCAATTTCATAACCTGAGTTTTCACTTATAGGGTTTGCATAGGTAATTTTAGTATTTGTACTTTTTAAGGTGTTAAGTATATTAAAATCTTCATCTAAAAAATTAGCATTTGTATTGGTAAACTGATTTACAAATATTTCTTTATCAATACTGTGTGTTATAAAAGCGGTAAGTTTTTGTCCTTCTTTTGAGAAATTTTGTTCATAGTCAACAACAAATTCAACAATTTCATCATTATAACTACCATTGTTCTTTCTTGTATTTGTTGCTATAGAGTTTTTGGATGGATTTAAGATATCAGAAAATGTTGTAGCATAATTTTTTGAATCAATGTTTGTATAATTAACGGTAGTGGTTAACGTACTTTTTTTAGAGAGATAAAACTCAAATCCAACGGTACTAATAAAGAAATTAGCAGGTTGTTTATTTTCAGTTTCTTCATTTAAAAAGGAAGTAGTTGTGTTATTCTCAAAATATTCATTTTTGTAGGTAGCTAGCGTTATAGGGTTTCTACGAGCGTAGCTAGTATTGGTAAAAAAATTAATTTTTTTAGATTTGTGATTTAATGTCAATAAACCTCCATAATAATCTTTAAAACCACCAGTACCCGTTAAAGAAGCATTTAAACCTTCTTCTTTTCCTTTTTTTAGAATAATGTTTATAATTGCACCCATAGTAGCGCTATAACTTGCTCCGGGGTTATTTAGCAATTCAATTTTCTCCACAGAACCAGCAGGTAATGATTTTAATGCATCAGATTTTGAGAGTGTTGATAATTTTCCATTAATCATAACGGCCACATCATCTCTTCCATTTAACTTTATATTTCCATTGGGATCAATATCTACTGAAGGAATATTAGCTAAAATTTCTGAGACTGACGCCCCCGTTGAAGAAATATCTTTTCCAACATTAAAAACTTGTTTATTTCTTTTAAATTCTAAAGTGCTTTTTTCTGCAATTACTTCAACCTCATCAAGAAATTCAGTTTTTAATTCTAGTTCAACAGTACCAATATTTAAATCTCTAGTAATAGAAGATATATTTAGTTTTTTAGTTTTATACGGAAGAATTTCAACAGAAGCATTGTAAGTTCCTTTAGCAAGGTCAACTTCAAAACGGCCTCTCTTATTGGTAATTCCTCCATACATTATCTTGTTAGAATCAATACTTTTAAATATAATGGTTGCATCTTCTATAGGTAATTTGGTTGAGCTATCAACTATTTTACCTGATATTGTATAAATGGGGTTATTTGTTTGGCTAAAATTTAATAAGGGGGTTAATATAATTAGCAATAAAAATATTTTCCTCATAAAAATAATTATTTTAATATTCGCAACAATTTTTTCGAAGGTAAAAATACAAAATATTGTTAATAAATAGCCCTTTGTTTGAAAAAAATAACTATTTGTTGTTTTTTTGTGAAAATTACAGATTTCAAAATCCAAATATTTTTTGATAAAGCTATTGAATTAAGTAGCTGAGATGTAGTTTTCAAGAATATATCAAGTGATTCTAAAGTTTAGTTATAATTCATAATTAGTCTCATTTTGACCTTGTTGCATGAGATATGCTTTGATAAAGTCATCAATTTCTCCATTCATAACAGCATCAACATTGGCAGTTTCATGTGCTGTTCTAACATCTTTCACTAATTTATAGGGGTGCATTACGTAATTCCGAATTTGAGAACCAAAATCAATTTTCATTTTACCAGACTCTATATCTTGTCGTGCCTCTTGCTGTTTTTTTAACTCAATTTCATACAACTGAGATTTTAACATTTGCAATGCTCGTTCCCTATTTTCGTGTTGAGAACGAGTTTCTGAGCAGGAAATTTGAATACCTGTAGGCTTATGTGTTAATTGAACTTTGGTTTCAACTTTATTAACATTTTGACCTCCTGCACCACTTGAACGAGCAGTTATAATTTCAATATCAGCAGGGTTAATGGTTATTTCAATGCTGTCATCAACCAGCGGATAAACATAAACAGAAGCAAAGCTAGTGTGTCTTTTGGCATTGCTGTCAAATGGCGAAATTCGCACCAAACGATGAACGCCGTTTTCACCTTTTAAGTACCCAAAGGCAAATTCACCTTCAATTTCAAGTGTAACTGTTTTTATACCAACAACATCTCCTGCTTGAAAATTAAGTTCTTTAACTTTATAGCCTTGTTTTTCACTCCACATTAAATACATGCGCATTAACATTTGTGCCCAATCACAACTTTCAGTGCCACCCGCACCTGCTGTAATTTGAAGTACTGCACTTAAACTATCACCTTCATCAGAAAGCATATTTTTAAATTCTAAATCTTCTATTAGGGAAATAGTTGTATTGTATATTTTTTCGATTTCTTTTTCAGATGCTTCACCTTGAGCATAAAAATCGAAAAGAACAGCAATATCTTCTAAATTAGTAGTAATTTTATGATAATCTTCTACCCATTTTTTCTTTGACCGAAGATTTTTCATAACTATTTCAGCCTCTTTTGGATTGTTCCAGAAATTCGGATTTGCAGTTTTTTCCTCCTCATTTGATATTTCAATTATTTTCTTGTCAATATCAAGGTAAGTTTTTAACTTGCCAATGCGTTCTTGTAATTTATTTATATGTTCGTTAGTTATCATTTCTTTATTTAAGAAATACAAAAATAACCTTTCATTTTTAAACTATGCAAATAAATTAAATTGTGTTATAGTTTGTAAAAGGGTTCGCTTTATTTTATTCAAAGTTATAATGTATAAATCTAAAATTAAAGCAATCAATCGTTAAAATTTAAGTGTATGAAACAATTATTTTATGTTGTAGTTTTTATTTTTAGTATAAATATAACAGCTCAATCTTTTGAGAAAACTAAAAATTATAGAAGCTATAAAGGCTATTTCAATTTTTATTATGATACTTCAGCAGATAACATATACTTAGAGGTTGATAAATTGAATACAGAATTTTTATATGTTGAAGCACTTGCTGCTGGTGTAGGGTCTAATGATATAGGATTAGATAGAGGACAGTTAGGTGAAAGAGTTATTGTTAAATTTATTAAAGCAGGAAATAAATTATTATTAGTTCAGCCTAATTTAAAATATAGAGCTATTACAAATAATATTGAGGAAAAAAAATCTGTTGAAGAAGCATTTGCGCAGTCGGTATTATTTGGATTTGATATTGTAGAGCAAACGAAAGGACACTATTTAATTGATGTATCAGCATTTTTTTTACGTGATGCTCACAATATTTCAAAAAAGTTACAACAAACCAAGCAAGGTAATTACCAGTTAGATTTAAGTAAAAGTGCTTTTTATTTAGATAGAACAAAAGCTTTTCCAAAAAATGTGGAGTTTGAAGCAATATTAACCTTTAAAGGAGAGGCTAAAGGGAACTACATAAAAAGTGTTTCTCCAAATGCATCATTGGTAACCGTTCGGCAACATCTTTCATTTATTGAATTACCTGACGATAATTATAAAAAAAGAATATTTGACCCTCGTTCAGGGGCAAATAGTATTTCTTATTTAGATTATGCAACTTCAATTGAATCGCCTATTAAGAAGAGGTACATAGTACGTCATAGATTAGAGAAAAAAAATCCTAAGGCTATAATTAGTGAAGCAAAAGAACCCATAATTTATTATTTAGACAGAGGAACTCCAGAACCAGTACGTTCGGCATTATTAGAAGGTGGGCGATGGTGGAATCAGGCTTTTGAAGCAATAGGTTATAAAAATGCCTTTCAATTTAAAATGTTACCCAAAGGTGTAGACCCCTTAGATATTCGATACAATGTTGTTCAGTGGGTGCACAGATCTACAAGAGGATGGTCTTATGGTGCCAGTATTGTTGATCCTAGAACGGGTGAAATACTTAAAGGGCATGTGAGTTTAGGCTCCTTAAGAATTAGACAAGATTATTTGATTGCTCAAGCGTTAATAGGCGTTACTGATAAAACAGGAGATAGTAATCCATTATTACAAATGGCTTTAGCCAGAATACGCCAACTTTCTGTTCATGAAATTGGACATACATTGGGATTTACTCATAATTTCGCTTCAAGTTATAATAACAGAGCATCCGTAATGGATTATCCTCATCCGTATGTGAAATTAACCAATGGAGAAATAGATTTGTCAGATGCTTATGCCACAGGAATTGGTGAATGGGATAAAGTTTCGGTAGCTTATTCTTATCAAGATTTCCCCAAAGAAGTTAATGAAAGTCAAGAATTAAATAAAATAATTCAAAAAGCTATTGAAAAAGGAATGCTGTTTATTTCTGATAGTGATGCTAGAGCGAAAGGAGGAGCACATATTTATGCACACTTGTGGGATAATGGAACAAATGCAGCGGAGGAGTTAGATAGGGTTTTAAAAGTAAGAGCTAAAGCAATTAGTACTTTTTCAGCTAAAAATATAAAGGAAGGCGAACCATATACGGTTTTAGAAGATGTATTTGTTCCATTGTATTTTTTTCATAGATACCAAGTTGAAGCAGCTTCTAAAATGATAGGAGGAATGGAATATTCTTATGCAGTAAAAGAAGATGGACAACTTATTGTAAAATCAGTAAATTCAAAACAAGAAAAAGAAGCGTTAACTAGTTTGCTAAATGCTATAAGTGTAAAAACGCTAAAAATACCTTTAAGGCTAACAGCTTTATTTCCGCCAAGAGCTTTTGGGTACAAAAGAAGTAGGGAATCATTCAAATCAAAAAATGCTGTTGCTTTCGATGCTTTAAATGCAGCTTCAACTGCTACTGAATTGGTAATGCAATTATTATTTCACCCTGAAAGAACTTCAAGAATGATTCAGCAAAAAGCCTTTTCTAAAAATCAATTAGGATTGGACGAATTAATTGATGCCGTAGTTAATTCAACATTTAAAATGAAATATGCTGATAGTTATGATAATGAAATTCAGCAAAGTATTAATAATATTGTTTTACAGGAATTATCAAAATTAGCTTCTAATAAAAAAGCCTCTTTTCAGGCAAAATCTATAGCTCTTTATAAAATAAATATGTTGAAAGACTGGTTGAAAAATAATAAGCCTGAGTGGTTAAACCCTATGTATAGAAATGGTTATATAGCTATCATAGATAACTATTTAAAAAACCCTACACAATTTGAGGAAGATAAATCACCTAAAATACCTGATGGTTCGCCTATTGGTAGTATTAGATGTGATTTTAATTAACAAGTATTAACAAAAAAGAAAACTAAATTAATTTTTAAAAAACTATGCAAATAAATTTAATTAGTGATACCGTAACAAAACCTACAGAGGGAATGTTAAAAGCTATGATGCATGCTGAAGTTGGTGATGATGTATTTAAAACAGACCCAACAGTTAACAAATTACAAACTAAAATAGCCGAGATGTTTGGTATGGAAGCTGCGTTATTTTTTCCATCAGGAACGATGGCAAATCAGGCAGGAATTAAATTACATACGCAACCAGGAGATAAAATGTTTTGTGATAAATGGGCTCATGTATATAATTTTGAAGGTGGTGGTCCAGCATTTAATGCTGGTGTTACTTCGTATTTACTTGATGGTAAAAGAGGTATGTTTACTGCCAATCAATTAAAGGAAGCTGTTTCGGGAGGAAGATCAGATATTCACACACCATATTCTAGACTTGTTGCAATTGAAAATACAACCAATAAAGGAGGTGGAGCCTGCTGGGATTTTGAAGAAATTTTAAAAATTAAACAAATTTGTAATGAAAATAATTTAGCATTGCACTTGGATGGAGCACGGCTATTTAATGCATTGGTAGCAAAAAAGGAAACACCAAAACAATACGGTAACGTTTTTGATACCATATCAATTTGCTTGTCAAAAGGCTTGGGAGCACCTGTTGGATCATTATTATTAGGAACCACACAGCATATAGAGAAAGCGTTAAGAATTCGAAAATTATTTGGAGGAGCTATGCGTCAGGTAGGGTATTTGGCTGCAGCAGGAATTTATGCTTTAGATAATCATATAGAAAGATTAACTATCGATCATACAAGAGCTAAAATAATAGGTGTAGCACTCCAAAATTGCGAATTAATTAAATATGTAGAGCCAATTGAAACAAATATTATTATATTTAATGTGATAGATTCAATTAATGAAGAAGGATTTATAAGTAGATTAAAAGATGCAGGTATTTCACTTATTTCAATGGGGCAAGGTAAATTACGTATGGTAACACATCTAGATTTTACTGAGGAAATGCTTGAAAGCGTAGTACATACTTTAGAAAATATATAAAAACAAACTAAATAATTATGAGATTTAATAAAACGTTATTGATAACCCTATTTTTAGGATTAGGAGCTTTAGGATATTCACAATCTAAAATTGACAAAATTTTAATTGAAATTTCAACAGCAACATCAGCTAAGAATATAGAGAACGATATTAAAACATTGGTGAATTTCGGCACTCGCCATACATTGTCCGATACTGTTTCTAATACTAGAGGAATTGGCGCAGCTCGTAGATGGGTAAAATCTAATTTTGAAAAGACTTCTAAAGATTGTAATAATTGTTTAGAAGTCAAATATTTAGGTGATATAGTGAAAGCAGATGGAAGACGGATAATTACAGATACTAAAGTAGTAAATGTATTGGCAATTCAACGAGGTACCAAATATCCAAATAGCTATGTAATTATGTCGGGAGATATTGATTCTCGTGTTTCCAATCCTAATAATTATACCTCTATTTCTCCAGGAGCAAATGACAATGCAACTGGGCTAGCTGGAACCTTAGAAGCAGCTAGAGTTTTAAGTAAATATAAATTCCCTGTTTCAATAATATACGTTGGGCTTTCAGGTGAGGAACAAGGATTATATGGTGGTAAAATTATGGCTAAATATGCTAAAGATAATGGATGGGATATTATTGCGGTTTTAAATAATGATATGATTGGGAATATTGAAGGAATTGATGGGGTAATTGACAATAGTACATTTCGTGTTTTTTCAGAAGCAATTTCAATGAAAACTACCGATAAAGAACGTAATAGTATGCGTTATTTTGGAGGTGAAGTAGATGGACCTTCGCGTCAGTTAGCTAGATATGTTGCGAATTTAGCAACTAATTATATGACTAATTTAAAGCCTCTGATGGTGTATAGACTGGATAGATTTGGTAGAGGAGGCCACCATAGACCTTTTAATGATGAAGGTTTTACAGGTGTTAGAATTATGGAAACACATGAAAATTACAATCGTCAGCACCAAGATATTAGAGTTGAAAACGGAATTAAATATGGAGATGTAATTGAGGGTATTAATTTTGATTATGCTGCAAAATTAACAGCCGTTAATTGTTTAACACTGGCTTCTCTGGCTTCTGCGCCTTTAGCACCTAACAATGTAATGATAGCAGGAGCAGTTCAACCTTCAACAAGGTTAAAATGGGATAAGGTTGATGATGAAAATGTAATTGGTTATAAAGTTTATTGGCGAGATACAACTTCTCCTCAATGGCAATTTAGCAGGTTTGTTGGAAAAACTACTGATTATATACTAAAAAATATCGTAATAGATAATTACTTGTTTGGTGTAGCTAGTGTAGGTAAAAATGGAGCGGAAAGTTTAATTCAATTTCCTCGTAAATTAATTCCAAGAGGAATGTAATTTTTGAGAATTGGTTTCGACTTATATCAAAAATATTAACAATATGAGAAAATTAATACTTGTCGTAATTGTTTTTGCTGTTACAGTAAATAATTTTTATGCGCAATCTTCATACAGTAAAAAAATAAAAATGTCAAACAATTTAGAGGTAGCAACTTTAGCAAATGGTTGTTTTTGGTGCACTGAGGCAATTTTTCAGCGCTTAAAAGGTGTAAATAAAATAACTTCAGGGTATACAGGAGGAACTATTAAAAATCCCGCTTATAGAGAAGTTACTACTGGTAGAACAGGTCATGCAGAAGCTATTCAAATTGTATTTGACCCTTCAATTATAACATTTCAAGAAATTTTAGATGTTTTTTTTAGTACGCATGACCCAACAACATTGAACAAACAAGGTTATGATAGAGGAACACAATACAGATCGGCTATTTTTTACCATTCAAATAAGCAAAAAGAAGTTGCTGAACATTTTATAAAAGCATTAACAGAAGCCAGCGTATACGAAGATCCAATAGTTACAGAAATAACAAAATTTGATACTTTTTACAAGGCAGAAGCATACCATCAGAATTATTATAACAATAACAAAACACAAGGTTATTGTACTGCTGTAATAAATCCTAAATTAGAGAAATTCATAAAAAAGTATAAAACCAAATTAAAAGAATAATGTTAATAGTTGTTAAATGGTTGTATGGCAAATAACTATATATTAAATAGTTATGAAAAAAAGTATAAATTATTGTTATTGAGTATTCTTTTTGATGGCGTAGGGATGCTTTCTTTTGTAATTCCGTTTATTGGTGAATTTTCGGACGTTATTTGGGCGCCTCTTTCTGCATATTTAATTTACAATATGTACCAAGGTATAGAGGGGAAAATAGGAAGTTTAGTTTCTTTTGTAGAAGAGGCTGGTATTTTTGGAACAGATTTTTTACCAACATTTACTTTAACTTGGGTATATAAATATTTAATTAAAAAAGAGTAATTTTTTAAACGATACGTTTAAACCCCATCCTCTTTAGCATTTTCTTTGTGAAAAAATTCCAAAAGAATTTAAATTGTCCAAAACAAAAACCAACAAGAGGTAACGTAATTTGATAAATAATAAATATTAAGAGTATTCTTACTGGCCAAAATAACCACGGACTGGTTGTTTCATAATCTAAACCTATAAATTGGGTAACAGGTTTGGCAATCCAAGCTGCAAATGATCCATTAATGGAAAAAACAGCGATAATTAATATAATTTGAAAGTTTGAAGTTAGCCCCCAGCGTTGTTTTAGTTTTTCCATTTGTAATAAATTGACTGCAAAAGTACACTTATATATGAGAAATAGCGTATTTAGTATAAAAAGCTTAAGTAAGAAACTTAACCTTTTCTACATATAAAAGAGGTTATTTACTACCAAATAATCCACCTAATAATCCGCCAAGTCCACCTTTGTTTTTGCTACCAGAAGCCATACCAATTAAGTCATCAATTGCACTTCCATCTCCATCAGCATCTAAAAGTTGCGTTACTAAGCTTTGCTCTTTTTGAGCTCCATTTCCAAGTAAACCACCAAGTAAATCTCCAATTCCATTACTATCATTTATATTTTGTTGTTTAGATTGTTTTCCAATAACTCCCATAATTACTGGAGCAGCCATTTTTAATAAATTCATTGCAGACCCTAAATCCATTCCGCTTTTGGCACTTACAGCTTGAGCTACATTTTGTTCTTTTCCTCCAAAAACATGACCTAGAATACCCGAGCCATCAGATAATACGTCTCTATTTTCAAGAGCTCCGCCTAAATTATCTAAAATACCACCATCATGTTTTTTTGAAATGGCTTTTAGCAAACCTTCTGCACCTTGAGGTGTTGAAGCATTATTTTTCATTGCTCCTAAAATTAAAGGTATAGCTGCACTAAGGGCTGATGAAGTTTGGGTTTTATTTTGTCCAAGTTGTTTACTAGCACCGCTAATTAATGTTTTTCCAATATCACTATTCAATAAGTCTAATAATCCTGCCATTTTAAAAAATTTTAATAAATATTTTTCTAAAGTAGTTTTTTTTATTGTTTTAACGCTTTCAGCAAAAAAATAATTAGTTATTGTTTATACAATTAAAAATAAAAATTTATGTTTTTATATGGTATAGAGTTTGTACAATAATCAAAATAATCTTTTAAATCTTTTTTATTATGAAAAAAATAATTTTAATACCAATTATATTCTTGATGTTTATTTCCGCTGTAAATGCACAACAAATTTCAAATCATGCAATTGGTATTCGATTTGGAAATAATGATGGTTTTGGAGGGGAAATTTCTTACCAACGTCAATTAACAGAAACAAATCGTTTAGAAATAGACTTTGGGTATAGAGATCAAAAAGAATATAGTGCTTTTAAATTATCAGGAATTTACCAATGGGTATGGAATATTGATCAAGGTTTTAATTGGTATGCAGGTTTTGGAGCCGGACTTGGATCTTGGAGTTATAATAATGGATTTATATCTGATAATAACGAAGGGTTATTTATAAATGCTGATGGAAATATAGGAATTGAATACAACTTTAAAGCACCTTTTTTAATTTCATTAGATTTTAGACCAGAGATTGGAATTATTGGCAATTATGGCAAGGATACGGATTTAGATTTAGCACTATCAATTAGGTATCAATTCAATTAAATAACTCATAAATTGTGAATTTTATGATGAAAAGCACCTTAGGTGCTTTTTTTATTTAAAAATTTACGTAATTTTTAATGTAATTTTCTATCTTTCCACGAATTTTAAAACTTTTAAATGAAAAAATTAGCATTACACTGGAAGATTTTGTTAGGAATGGTATTTGGAGTTGTCTTTGCTCTAATCATGACTAATTTTAGTTTTGGAAAAGAATTTATTCAAGATTGGATAAAACCTTTTGGTAAAATATTTATCAATTCATTAAAATTGATAGCCATCCCATTAATTTTAGCAGCATTAATTAAAGGGGTATCTGATTTAAAAGATATTTCTAAATTATCTAAAATGGGAGGGAGAACCATTGTAATTTATATTTTTACAACAGTACTCGCAGTTTCAATTGGATTGCTCTTAGTTAATGTGGTGAAGCCAGGAAATTCTATTTCTGAAGAAACCAGAACAGAAATGGTAAAAAATTATAGTACTAACACCACAAAATATAAAGAAACAGCAAAAAAACAAAAAGAAAGTGGTCCATTACAAGCTTTAGAAGATTTAGTTCCGCAAAATATTTTTGCTGCAGCAACAAGTAACCGTAATATGCTTCAGGTAATATTTTTTGCAGTATTTTTTGGAGTAGGTCTTATTTTAATTCCTGAAGAAAAAGGAAAAACAGTAAAAAACTTTTTTGATGGTTTTAATGAAGTTATTCTAAAAATGGTAGACTTAATTATGCTGGCCGCTCCCTATGGTGTTTTTGCGTTATTAGCAGCTTTGGTCGTAGAATCTCCAAGTTTAGACTTGTTTAAAGCACTTGGATGGTACGCATTAACTGTTGTTTTTGGTTTGATTTTAATGATTGTTATATACAATATATTGGTTCTTCTACTAACTAGAAAAAAACCTAGTTTTTTTATGAAAGGAATTTCTCCTGCTCAATTATTAGCATTCTCAACAAGTTCAAGTGCAGCAACACTGCCTGTTACTATGGAAAGAGTTACTGAACATTTAGGAGTAGAAGAAGAAGTGGCCAGTTTTGTATTGCCAATTGGTGCTACCATTAATATGGATGGTACAAGTTTGTATCAAGCAGTAGCAGCTGTTTTTATTGCACAAGCTTTTGGAATGGATTTAACATTGGGTACTCAACTAGGAATAATTGCAACAGCAACCTTAGCCTCAATAGGAAGTGCAGCAGTGCCTGGAGCAGGTATGGTTATGTTGGTTGGTGTTCTTGGATATGCGGGTATTCCTGAAGCAGGTTTAGCATTGATTTTCGCTGTTGACAGACCTTTAGATATGTGTAGAACAGTTGTAAATGTTACGGGTGATGCTGCAGTATCTATGATTGTCGCGAAATCTGTTGATAAATTGGGAGAACCTCATGTAAAAGATTGGGATGATAATTACCCAAAAACATAAACATAAAAATTAAAAAGTGGCTGTCTAAAAAGTGTAATTTACGTCAACCTGTCCCGATAATTTCTTACATCCGTAAGATAGAGTTAAAAATAGCCGCAAAGTATTTATAAATAACGCTTTGCGGCTTGTTGTTTTTCACCTAAATTGGTGATGCAATAAAACAATGATATGAAAGTAC
>JAKIVA010000053.1 GCA_021647265.1 Lutibacter sp. | reverse complement strand
TAACCCTCTAAAGAGAGTTTTTATTTTTTAATTATTGGAATTTTAAATTAAAAATCAGTGAGAAAAAAATAATAGAAATTATTTAAAAAAAAAATCGCCTAAAAATTACTTTTTAGACGACCTCTTTTGTGGTACCTCCAGGAATCGAACCAGGGACACAAGGATTTTCAGTCCTTTGCTCTACCAACTGAGCTAAGGTACCATTTCATAGCGGATGCAAATATAAATGTATTTTTTATACATAACAAAACAATTTTTGAAAAATGTGTTGTATTTTTGAACTGTTTAATAAATATGGATGAACTTAATAATAGACGTTGGTAATACGAGAATTAAAATTGCTGTTTTTAAAAAAGGTAAACTCATTCACTCTGAAAGTATTACCAAAGAAAATATTGTATTTAAAGTTGTAGAACTTATAAATAAGTTTGAATGTAGCAATGCAATAATTTCATCAGTCGGGAAAATTACAAAGTTGCAAATAACTAAAATACATTCTGTAATTAACTTAATTGAACTAACCTCTGAAACAAAAATTCCGTTTATTAATAAATATTCTACTCCAAAAACTCTAGGAATGGATAGGGTAGCTTTAGTTTCTGCAGCCGTTACATTATTTCCGAATAAAAATGTGTTAGTAATTGATGCAGGCACTTGCATAACTTATGATTACATTGATATAAATGCTTGTTATTACGGAGGAGCAATTTCTCCCGGAATACAAATGAGGTATAAATCCTTAAATAAGTTCACAGAAAATTTACCTCTTTTAGAACCAAAATATACAAATCAATTTATTGGAGAATCTACAGATTCTTGCATTCATACAGGAGTCGTCAAAGGCACTATAAGTGAAATTGATAGTTTTGTTGACTATTATAGAAAAAAAAATAAAGATTTAACAGTAGTTTTAACAGGAGGAGATACAAAATTCTTGGCAAATAGATTAAAAAATAGCATATTTGCCAATCCTATTTTTTTATTGGAAGGATTAAACGCAATTTTGACCTATAATTTACAATAAATGACAAGAAAAATAATAGTAGTAATAACACTATTTGTTTCGGTTTTTGGTTTTGCACAAAAAAATAATACATCAGCATATTCTTTTTTTGGAATTGGAGATAAAAACAATATAAATACCGTAGAACAACTGAGTATGGGAGGAATTGGAGTCGCTTTCAATGATGCATATCACCTTAATTTTTCCAACCCAGCATCTGTGGCTTTTTTGTCATTTACAAACTATACCTTAGCCTTTGAGAACATAAATATGAGTGCTAAAGATGGTAACGATAAGCAAAAAGCAGGCACAACATATCTTTCTTATCTGGCCTTTGGAGTTCCAATAGGTGATAAAGCGGGAATGTCTTTTGGATTATTACCTAATTCTTCAGTTGGCTATTCTTTAGTATCAAGTATTTTTGATAGTGAGGATATTTTAAGAGAAGCTACATTATACAATGGTGATGGAGGGACTAATAGAGTCTTTTTAAACTTTGGTTACAAACCATTTAAAGGATTTAGTGTAGGTTTGCAAGGGAATTATGTGTTTGGTAAAATAGAAAATAGTATAATTAACCAACAAGAAGGAGCTTCGCTAGCTACAAAATATGAAACACGATCTAATGTAAAAGGTTATTCTTTAGATGTAGGGTTTCAATATAAAACAGCTTTAAATGAAAATATAGATTTAAATTTAGGAGCCAGTTTTGAATTAAATAATACTATAGATACCGAAGGGAATGAATATTTATACTCGGTATCTATAGTCTCTTTTGAGTCACCTCGGGATACTATATTGAGTGTAGAGAGTGTAGGCTATTTAAAATCGCCGGTAAAAACTAGTTTAGGAATAGGTATCGGGAAAGAGTATAAATGGTTTATAGGTGCAGATTATAGTTTTCAAAATGCTTTAGAGTTAGAAGGTAGTATTTTTAATAGCTATTCAAAAATAAAATTTGATAAATATAATAAAATAGCAATTGGAGGATTTTATATCCCTAAATTCAATTCCATTTCAAGCTATTGGGAAAGAGTTACTTATAGGGCCGGATTGAAATTTGAAAAGACAGGCTTATTAATTGATGCGACGGGAAATGGAACGAATTTTACAGGTGTTGATGATTTTGGCATATCTTTTGGAGTAGGATTACCATTGAGTCAACAGTTATCAAATATTAATCTTGGATTTGAATTTGGTAAAAGAGGTAAAACAACCAGTGGTTTAGTACAAGAAAATTATTTTAACTTTAGGTTAAGTCTTTCACTAAACGATAGATGGTTTAAAAAGATAGAAATATTTTAATTAAAAATGATAAGAAGATGAAAAAAATGAAACAAATTTTAGCTTTATTATTTGTATTAATTTCAACAACAATGTTGTTTTCACAAGAGCAATCTGAAATAGATAGAGAGAAATTAATGAAATACAATCTCTTTAAAGGAGATTTTAAAGCCAAAAAATACGACGCTGCCTTTGAAAATTGGATGTGGTGTATGGATAACTGTCCTAAACTTTCAGTTAATATATATAAGTATGGTATAAAAATTGCCGAGCACAAATATGAAAAGGCACCAGAAAGTGAAAAAGCTGCTGCGGCTGATTTAGTTATGAGAGTTTATAACCAAAGACTAAAGTATTTCCCTAAAGATAAAGCTAAAGTATATGATAAAATAGCTACGTTTAAGGCAGAACAGGGAGCTTCAGAAGAAGAAGTATACAGTTGGATTGAGAAATCTTTTAAGGAAGACCCAACAGAGGTATCTCCTAAAAATTTATATAAATATTTTGATATTATTTTAAATAAATATAAAGACAATGATCCTCAAAAAGTTTTTGACACCTATGATGAAGTGGGTGAAGGATTAGAATTAAAAAGAGCAGCTTATTCTAAAAAAATTGATGCTATTAATGCTAAAGATTCCGCAACATTAAGTTCTAAAGATAAGAAAAAAAGAAAAATTTATCAACAAATACTTACTAATTTGACTATTGTTGAAGGAGGTTTAGATGCTAAACTATCAGCTATTTCAACTTGTGAAAATTTAATTCCTTTAAACAAAAAGAATTTTGAGAAAAATAAAAATGATAAAATTTGGTTGAAAAGAGCTGTATCGAGAATGTATAATAAAGAATGTACGGAAGATCCATTCTATGATACGTTAGTTGAAGCTTATGTAGAAGCAGACCCTTCTTCAAGTGCCTATGTATATTATGCAGGTTTCTTGCTGAAAAATGGAGAAACTAATAAAGCAATGGAATATTTTAAAAGAGCCATTGAAGAAGAAACAGATTCTTATAAAAAAGCTAAATTCTTATTAAAAGTTTCGCAAATCTTAAGTAAAAAAGGAAGAAAAAGTGAAGCGAGAAATTATGCATATAGAGCTTTAAAAAATGCGCCAACTATGGGTAAGGCTTATTTAGTAATCGCTTCTATGTACGCATCAAGTGCCAATTCATGTGGAACAGATGTTGTTTCTAAAAGAATGGTGTATGTTGCAGCGTATAACAAAGCCGTAAAAGCAAAATCTGTAGACCCAAGTATTAGTAGATTGGCAAATAAATATATTAGAGCTTACCTAGAGAATATGCCTTCTAAAAAAGATTTATTTGTAGCAGGAGTTAAACCAGGTGTTCCTCACAAAATAGGATGCTGGATTAATGAAACAGTAAGAGTTCGCTCAAAAGATTAGATTTAAGACAGTATAATTGATATATTTGTCAAATGACAAAATCAGTTGTAAATAAAATTATAAACATTGCTATTGTGTTAACAGTAGCAATGTTTTTTTCATGTACAAATGATCCAAAAGAAGTTAGAGATTTTTTAGCAGATAAAAACTTACCTATTGGAGAGGCTTATAATATTAACCTTAGACATACAGACTCAGGAAGAATTGATATTAGAATGAGAGCTCCATTAATGCTCGATTTTAGCAATAGAAATTTTCAGCCATACTCTGAGTTTCCTAAAGGAATAAAAATTACGTCTATTGAAAAAAATGGAGATTCGGTTACCATTGAAGGAGATTATGCAAAAAGTTATAAAAAAACAGCAGTATCTGAGATAAAAAATAATGTTATAATTATTAATTATGCCCAAAAAAACAAGTTGACTACAAGTCAAATTTATTGGGATCAAAAAACACATTATTACTTTACTGAAAAAAAATTCATATTTTATACACCATCTGATACAATAAGAGGTACAGGGTTTGAAGCTTCTGAAGATTTAACAAAGTGGTGGGTTAAAAATCAAAGTGGTATTATTAATATTAAAGATTAAAAAATGCAAAAAATTTGGAAAATATTTGAATATGGTTATTTAATTATAGCCATTGTGTTTATTATTGAAACCTTTAGAAATTGGGGTACTCAAAAAGCGTATTTATTATTATTGTTTTCGGTTTTGGCTATTTTCATGTATTTTTTTAGAAAACGATTTAGAAAAAAATTTGAAAACAGAAATAAAAAATAAATGGAATTTCAAATTGCTGTCATATTAATCTCTATACTACTTTCTGCCTTTTTCTCAGGAATGGAAATAGCCTATATTTCAGCAAATAAATTTCAAATTGAAATAGAAAAAAAGAAAGAAGGTTTTACCTCAAAAATATTAAATAAACTAACATTAAAATCTTCTAAATTTATTACTACAATGCTTGTTGGTAATAATATAGCTCTGGTAATTTATAGTTTCTTTATGGGGAAAGTTTTACTTGAGTTTTTACCAGTAAATCAATTAAATGAGTTTTCAGTTTTATTAATTCAAACAACAATTTCTACAATTGTAATTTTAGTAACTGCTGAATTTTTACCAAAAGCAATATTTAGAATTTACGCAAATGAATCCTTGCTGATTTTTGCACCTTTAGCTTATTTCTTTTTTATTATTTTTCATTATATATCAGATTTTATCACGGCTATTTCAGATTATTTTTTAAAAACTTTTTTTAACTCTCCTAAAATTAAAAATCAAACGGAGTTTAGTAAAGAAGAATTAGGAAATTATATTACAAAACAGTTAGAAAATACCGAAAATGAAGACGAAGTAGATTCAGAAATTCAAATTTTTCAAAATGCATTAGTATTTGATAATGTTAAAGCGCGTGAAATTATGATACCACGTACTGAAATTGTAGCTGTTGATATTAATGATACAATTGAAAATTTAAAAAATTTATTTATTGAAACTGGATACTCCAAAATTTTGGTGTATAATAACTCATTAGATGATGTTTTAGGTTATGTTCATGCTTTTGAACTGTTTAAGAAACCTAAAAATATTCGGTCAATTATATTATCTGTAGATTTTGTACCAGAAAGTATGATGATTAATGATGTATTGAATATTTTAATAAAAAAGAAGAAAAGTATTTCAATTGTTCTAGATGAATTTGGTGGAACTTCGGGTATTATTACTGTTGAAGATGTTGTAGAAGAATTGTTTGGAGAAATTATTGATGAACACGATACTGTTGATTTACTTGAAAATAAAATTAATAATAGAGAATTTGAGTTTTCAGCACGTTTGGAAGTTGATTACCTTAATGAAACTTACAATTTAAATTTAGAAGAAAATGAAGCCTATGAAACATTAGGAGGGTTTATAGTTTACCATAATGAAGACATTCCAAAACAAGATGAAATTATAGAAATAAATAATTTATATTTTAAAATGTTAAAAGTAGATGCCTCAAAAATTAAGGAAGTTTACTTAAAAATATTAGATAAAATAGATTAATTGTGAACAATAGCTAAAATACGTTGCTTTTACCGTTAATTATAATTATTTCACTTTCATAATTAAATACTTAATTGTATTTTCGCACACTGTAATAAAAGAAATAACATAATGGCAATTTTATCAAAAATTAGAGATCGTTCAATGTTCCTAATCCTAATAGTAGGTTTAGCACTTTTTGCATTTGTACTTGATCCACAATCAATTCAAAGTTTTTTTAGCTCAAGTAAAGTCAATTCAATCGGTGAAATTAACGGTGAAAATATTGATAGAGAGGAGTTTGCAAGACAAGTTGAGGCTTATAGATCACAAAGCAGAGGTAGAGCAACTCAAATGCAAGCAGTAAATGCTGTATGGAATTCAATGTTAAGTGATAAAATATTTGAATCTGAACTAGAAAAGGCAGGAATAGTAGTAGGAGAGAAAGATATATGGGATGCAATGATTGCACTACCAGAAATTCAAAGTTCACCATTATTTAAAAATGATATAAATCTTTTTGATCAAGAAAAGCTTAAAGAATATATTGCAAACATGAAAGATGAGGCTGAAGCTGGAAATACTAAGGCTTGGTCTAATTGGTTAGCAACAGAAAAAAGTATCAAACAAAATTTACAAAGATTGGCTTATACGTCATTGGTTAGAGATGGTCTTGGAGCTTCACTAAAAGATGGAGAAAGAGAATATCTGTTTAACAACACTAAAATAGATGCTAAATTTGTTTTTGTTCCTTACACATCAATTCCAGATAGTTTAGTAACTGTTACAAAAAGTGAAATAAAAAAATATATTGAGAAATTTCCAAAAAATTTCAAATCAGAAGGAACACGTACATTAAAGTATGTTAAGTTTGATATTGAACCTTCTAAAGAAGACGAAGAAGAGATTAAAAATGTAGTAGCTACTTTTATTGATGATAGAGAAGAATATAGCAATGCTGCTAAAACTACAGTTAAAGTTAAAGGACTTAAGAGTACCACTAATTACGAAGAGTTTTTAAATGATAATAAATCTGACTTATCAATAGACAATAGTTATAAGTTTAAAAATCAAGTCCCAGCAATTGTTTCTGATGCTATTTTTGAGGCTTCCTTAGGAGATGTTGTGGGGCCATACAAAGACAATGGATATTATAAAATTTCTAAAATTGTTGAAATTTTACAATTGCCTGACTCTGTAAAATCAAGTCATATTATTGTTCCTTATATTGGAGCAACTAGATCTGCTTCAACTAAGACAAAAGAGGCCGCTAAAAAAACAGCAGATAGTATTTTAAATATTGTTAAAAATAACAAATCTAAGTTTGCTAAAATTGCTGACAAAATAAATTCTGATGGCACGAAAGGTAAAGGAGGAGATATTGGTTGGGTTAGAAAAGATCAAGCTTTTTCACCAAGTTTTGATAAAGATTTCGCGAATTTTATCTATAAGAATAAGAAAGGAAGTCTAAAGGTTGTTGAAACAGCATTCGGTTTTCATATAATAAAGATAGATGATCAAACGAAACCTAAAAAAGCAGTAAAATTAGTAACTTTTGCTCGTTTAATTGAGCCTTCTGAAGCCACAGAAAATGCTATTTTTGAGAAAGCTGAAACATTGGCAGCCAATTTAGATGAAGGGAAAAATATAGATGACTTAGCAAAAGAATTAGGCTATAAAGTTCAATTAGCTCTTAACTTGAAAGAATTAGACGAAAATGTTCCAGGTATAGGAAATCAACGACAAATTGTTACATGGGCTTTTAAGAATGATAGGGAAGTTGGAGACTCAAAACGTTTTGATGTTGAAACGGCAGGAAAAAGAAGTTATGCAGTAGTTTTGCTAAGTGAAAAAACTGAAAAAGGAGGTCTAGTATTAAGTTCTGTTGTAATTGAGGAAGTTCTTTTAAAATTAACGAAAGAAAAAAAGGCTACCATAATTAAACAAAAAATGAATGGAGATACATTAGAGGAGATTGCTAAAAATAGCAACACAAATGTGCGTACAGCATCATCGGTAACTTTAGCGAGCCCGTTAATTTCAGGTGTAGGTAAAGAGCCTGTTGTTGTAGGAGCAATGTCAACTTTAGCAATAAACAAAATATCAGATAAAATTGAAGGAGAGAAAGGTGTATTTGTTGTTAAAGTAATAAAACGAGAATTTCCAACCAAATTGGAAAACTATAATACCTTTAGTAAAAGAGAGGCCAATAAACTTAAAGCTAAAACATATCAAATATTTAGAGTGTTAAAAGAAACTGCTGATGTAGTGGATAATAGGAGTAAATTCTTTTAAAAATAAAGAGATAAATAAGAGACATAAAAAAACCTGTTCATTAAATTGGACAGGTTTTTTTATATATAAAATAATACTTAGTATGTTATTATCCGTTCATTGAAATTAAAAATTCTTCATTTGAGGTTGTAAACTGTATTTTATCTTTAATGAACTCCATTGCTTCAACTGGGTTCATATCAGCTAAGTATTTTCTTAGTACCCACATACGCTTAACAGTTTTAGAATCTAGCAGTAAATCATCTCTACGAGTGCTAGATTTAACAAGATCAATGGCAGGATAGATTCTACGGTTAGAAATATTTCTTTCTAACTGAAGTTCCATATTACCAGTACCTTTAAATTCTTCAAAGATTACCTCATCCATTTTTGAGCCGGTTTCAGTTAAGGCAGTTGCAATAATTGTTAATGAACCACCATTTTCAATGTTACGTGCAGCACCAAAGAAACGCTTTGGCTTGTGCAAAGCATTAGCATCAATACCTCCAGATAAAATTTTACCTGAAGCAGGCGCTACGGTATTATAGGCTCTTGCTAAACGTGTTATAGAGTCTAATAAAATAACAACATCATGTCCACATTCAACCAAACGTTTTGCTTTTTCTAAAACAATATTGGCTACTCTTACGTGTTTGTCTGCAGGTTCATCAAAAGTTGAAGCAACAACTTCTCCTCTAACACTTCGTTGCATATCAGTTACTTCCTCAGGTCTTTCGTCAATTAATAAAATAATTTGATAAACTTCAGGATGATTAGCTGCAATTGAATTTGCAATATCTTTAAGTAACATTGTTTTACCCGTTTTTGGTTGAGAAACAACCATCCCTCTTTGTCCTTTTCCAATGGGAGAAAATAAATCAATAATTCGTGTTGATAAAGTGCTAGATTTACCAGCTAAATTGAATTTTTCTTCAGGAAACAAAGGTGTTAAATGTTCAAAAGAAACACGATCTCTAACAACATTAGGGTTTAGTCCGTTTATTTTTGACACACGGATTAAAGGGAAATATTTTTCACCTTCTTTTGGAGGCCTAACCACACCTTTTACAGTATCACCAGTTTTTAATCCAAATAATTTTACTTGAGATTGAGATAAATAAATATCGTCAGGTGAAGATAAATAGTTATAATCTGAAGATCGTAAAAAACCATAACCATCAGGCATCATTTCTAAAACACCCTCACTTTCAATAATACCATCAAATTCATAATCGGGATCTCTGTATCTATTACCATTATTTATACGTTGTCCTTTGTTATCTCTATTGTTTTGTCTCGGTTGTTTGTTTTGTTGTTTAGGGTGATTTACCTGCTTAGGTTGATTTTGTTGTTTGGGTTTGTTATGTTGAGTAGTTTCATTTTGAGGTTTTTTCTCTTGTTGATTTTTTTGTTCTACTATAGGAGTATTACTGTTTTCAGGTTTTTTAACCTCACGTTTAGTAATAGGCTGTTTAGTATTAGCTTTTTGAGATTCTTTTACCTCTCTTTTTTGTTCAATTTTTTTCGGTTGTTCTACCTCCTTCTTAACTTCTAAAGCAAGTTCTTTTTGAGGATTCTCTTTTTGAGGATTCTCTTTTTGAGTTGCTTTGTTGTCTTTTGCAATAGTTGGCTTTTTTTGAATTCTTCTTCGTCTTGGTTTGCCATCATTAGTAGAAGGTGTGTTTTTAATAACTTTTGAAGGGGTTGAAGCTTGAATGTCGAGTATTAAATAAACTAAGTCTAGTTTTTTTAATTGACTAAATTTTTTAGCTCCAATAGTTTTTGCGATTTCTTGTAATTCTACAAGAGTTTTCTCCTTTAATTGGGAAATTTCAAACATTATGTTTAATTGTAATTAATATTATTATGTAAAGACTATCTTAATTATTCTTTAAAGAATTTTTGTGGATTATACTTTGAGGTGATTAGTCGTTTTAGTTGTAGCTTTCCTATACTATAAAGGTATAAGAACATTGCAAATATATGAAATTATTTTATATAAGTAATCTTTATTCTTTAAAAAAGAAAATGTATTTTTGCTCTTAATTATTTTACGAGGTATGATTCAAAGAATACAATCAATTTATTTATTAATTGCAACACTTCTTTCAGGAGGGTTGATATTTGTATTTAAGCTTTGGGTAGATGATAAAGGAATTGATTTTTTTGTTCTGGATTCATTTAGTTCCGAAAGTGTACTGTTAAAAATAATGACTGCATTATTTTTTGCCTCAGCAGCTTTAACATTTATTGCTATTTTTCAATTTAAAAATAGGCAGTTACAATTTGTGTTAGGCAGATTAGCAATTTTGACCAACTTTATTTTATTAGGTATTGTCGTGTATTTTTCACAAAACTTATCTGGAGAAATTAAAATTTCTGAGAAGGGTATTGGGTTGTTTATTCCAATTTTAACAATTTTATTTGTAGTAATTGCAAATAAGGCAATTAAGAAGGATGAAGAACTTGTAAAATCTGTTGATAGATTGCGATAAACCTCTTATCTTAGTATATTTAGTGCATAAAAGCCATTTCAATTTTAATTGAAATGGCTTTTTATAACGGTTTCCAGTTAGAAATAAATTTCACTACTTTTGGGTAGAAAATTGGTATTATTTAGTCATAAATTTGGAACAGGGAAAATATTGGAAAAGATAAAAGTTTATATTGCAGACGATCATCAACTATTAATAGATGGTATTGTTGCAGTGTTGGGATCTGAAAAAAACATAGAGGTTATTGGCTATTCGCTTAATGGTGAAGATGTAATTAACTGGTTTAAAAAAAACACTGCTGATATTCTAATTTTAGATATCAATATGCCTAAGATTGATGGTGTTGGCGTACTGCAATATTTTTTTAAAAATGGGCTACTGCAAAAAGTTATTATATTATCAAGTTATGATGATACGAAGCTTATTAAGGAAGTCTTAAAAATTGGAGCTAAAGGTTTTTTAGCAAAAAAATGTGCTGCTGAAAATATTATTGAAGCTATTAATATAGTTTATAACGGAGAACAATATTTTAGTAAAAGTATTCAAGATAAGTTAATAGCAACTTTCACAAACAATGCTATAAAAAACAATAGAGAATCCTTAGAAAGCTCATTTTTCAGCTCTTTAACACCGCGAGAAATAGAAGTTCTAAAATTAATTGCAACACAATATAATTCAAAAGAAATTAGTAAATTACTTCATATTAGCATTCATACAGTTGAAACACATAGAAAAAATTTAATTAGTAAATTAAATGTTAAAAATGTGGTGGGTTTGGCTATTTATGCGGTCAAAAACAATATTGTTTAATTTTCATTAAAATTACATAATGAAGTCTTTAAAATTAGTCTTATTTATAATTTTCATTAATTTAATTTTAATAGGAAGTGTTTTTGCTGATAATTTAAATCACCCAATTGAGTTTTCAATTGATTTAAAAAACAAAAAATTAATTTTTATAAAAGAGTTAATTGACCAAGGTAAAACGAAGGAAGCTCTTCAGCAGTTATATGAAGTAATTGATGAGGTTGAAAATCAAAGAGACACAATTGCAATTATAAATGGGCGTAGAATGTTAGCTGATATTTTACGCGATAATGGTGATTTTAAAAAATCAAATCTGAATTACAGTAAAATAATTCCATTAATTAAATCAGATTACGAAACACTTCAATATATTTATTTTAAAAAAGGAGGGAATTTTCAATTAGACGGCATTGTTGATAGTGCATTGGTTAACTATAAAAAAGCCATTGAAATAGGTGATAAAATTAAAAATAAAGAAAATTTAAAGGCAAAAATACATGCGAATTTATCGGGTGTTTACTACCTGAAGGCAAATTATGACAAAGCAATTGAACATTCTAAAATTGCTGCTAACTATCAAAAGATTCTGGGTAACTCTGATATAGAGGCAGGCATTATAAATAATTTAGGCGGAATTTATTATATGCAAGGTAAGTATAAAGAGTCTTTAAAAATGTTTCAAAAAACATTATCAATTGTTGGAGATGGGAAGAGTGAACTTGATAAGAAAACAAAACGATCAGCATATATAAATATGGCCTATGCGTATAGTGCTCTAGATGATTATAAAAAAGCGTATGAATATCAAGATAAATATGCTGTAATTGATGACTCTTTAAAACAGGAATTAAAGTATAAAGAAATAGCTGAAATAGAATCTAAGTATAAGGTAGCTAAAAAAGAAAAAGAGGCACAAATTGAAAAAAATAAACGTCTAAAAGCCGAGTATTGGACTGTTGGGCTAAGTGTAGCTTCTGTTATTTTATTGTTGGTTATTTATATAATTTTTAAATTATACAAGCTCTCTAAAAAGAATTACAAACTCCAAATGGCACAAGAACAGCTTATTTATAAAAGTACCATTGAAAAAGTAAAAAGTGATGCTCAATCTAAAATATTAGTAGCTACCTTAGATGGAAGAGTTGAAGAACGCAAACAAATAGCTTCGGTTTTACATGACAATGTTAGCGCATTATTATCGGCTGCAAATTTACATTTATACGCAAGTAAAAAGCAATTGAAAGGTAGTGTACCTATAGAAATTGACAAATCTCAAGCCATTATTTCCGATGCTGCAGACCAAATAAGAGATTTGTCGCATAAATTAATGTCATCAGTTTTATTAAAGTTTGGATTGGCTACTGCAGTTCAAGATTTATGTGAAAAAGCTTCAAATTCTACTTTAAGAATAAGTGCTAATTCTAAAAATATTATCAGATTTAATCAGAATTTTGAAATTAAACTATTTAATATCATAACCGAGATAGTAAATAATATGATAAAACATAGTGAGGCTCAAAATGGAGTTATTAAATTAGAACAGCTAAATGGCAACTTACAAGTTATCATTTTTGATGATGGGAAAGGCTTCGATGTTGATAATATTCACAGTGAAAAAGGCGTTGGGTTAAGTCAAATAGAAGCCAGGATTCATGTGCTTAATGGATTGATAAACATAACATCGTCAAACTCAGGAACTCGAATTTTTATTTCAGTTCCAATTGTGTATTAACGCTTGTTTAATTCTATAATTTCTAAATTAGAAATGTTGTCTTCACAAATTTCAAACCGAACCATGGTTCTTACCTTGTGAAACCCATGTTTTCCTACAGCACCCGGATTTATATGTAATAAATTAAGTTTTTTATCAAAAATTACTTTTAAAATATGAGAATGCCCACTAATAAACAGTTGAGGAGGGTTTTTTAAAATTTCTTCTTTTATTCTCGGGTTATACCTATTTGGATATCCACCAATATGTGTTATCCAAACGGTAACTTTTTCAATGGTAAATATGGCATCTAAAGGATATTCAGTTCTTATTAATGCATTGTCAATATTACCATAAACAGCTCTGAGCGACTTCAATTTTGTTATAGTATCAATAACTTCCAAAGAACCAATGTCACCAGCATGCCAAACCTCATCAGCTTGTTTTACAAATTTTAAAATTTGATTGTCAATAAAACCATGAGTATCAGAAAGCAGTAATATTTTTTTCATAAAGTGACAAAATCTAAATAACAAATATGATGTATATTTGCAGCTGTACAAAAATAACATTTCAATTGAGATATTTTATTGAATTATCATATAAAGGGACAAATTATCACGGGTGGCAAGTACAGCCAAATGCTATTAGTATACAGGAATTGATAAACAATGCTTTTACTACTATTTTTAGAACACAAATAAATATAGTTGGAGCAGGAAGAACAGATACAGGAGTACACGCTGAACAACTTTTTGCTCACGTAGATTTTGATGATGAAATAGATAGTAATGATATAGTTTATAGGTTAAACTGTCTATTGCCTAATGATATTGTTATCAATAATATTTTAAAAGTTTCTAAAAATGCACATGCACGTTTTGACGCTACTAGTAGAAGTTATGAATATCGTATTTTTTTAGGAAGGAACCCTTTCTTAACTGAAATTACTTGGCAACTTACTAATAAAAAGTTAAATATTGCCAAAATGAATGAAGCGGCAAAAATTTTATTAAATTACACCAATTTTAAGAGTTTTGCTCGTGCCAATTCTGATGTTAAAACACATAATTGTAAAGTTAAAAAAGCAGTATGGATTGTAACAGGTAATAAGCTAACATTTCATATCACAGCAGATCGATTTTTAAGAAACATGGTAAGGGCAATTGTAGGAACATTACTTGATGTTGGGAACAATAAAATATCGTTGGAAGATTTTAAACAAATAATTGAAAGTAGAGATAGATGTAACGCAGGAACTTCTGCACCGCCTCAAGGGTTGTTTTTAACAAATGTTACCTATCCAAAAACAATTTTTATGAATGGATAAAAAAGTTACAGGGAAAGCTTTTGACGCTAAAATATTTAAGCGTTTAATGAGTTTTGCATCGAAATATAAATGGCAATTTATTGTCAGTACCATTTCAGCAATTTTAATGTCTATGGTTTCAGTAGCGAAACCAATTTTATTGCAAAAAATAGTTGTAATTTATTTTGAAAATAAGGATAAAGAAGGCTTGTTAAATTATTCTTTATTAATGGTTGCTTTTTTAGTAGCTGAAGTAATTTTACAGTTTTTATTTATTTACATTGTAAATTGGATGGGGCAGCATATTATTAAGGATATAAGGGTTAAGCTACAAAAACACATGTTGCAGTTTAAAATGTCTTATTTTGATAATTCTTCCGTAGGGAAATTAGTGACACGATTAGTATCTGATACAGAAACCATAGCACAATTTTTTGGACAAGGATTGTTTATGATTATAAGTGATTTACTCAAAATGTTGGTTGTTGCAATTGTAATGTTATGGATGAACTGGAAATTAGCATTCATTGCTTTTATAATACTTCCTATTTTAATTTATGCCACCAAATTATTTCAAATAGCCATAAAATCGGCCTTTCAAGAAGTTAGAATACAAGTTGCCAATTTAAATGGTTTTGTACAAGAGCGGGTTACAGGTATGAATATAGTGCAGCTTTTTAACCGTGAAAAAATTGAATATGAAAATTTTTTAAAAATTAATGATAAGCACAAAAAAGCACACGTACGTACTGTTTGGTATTATTCAATTTTCTTCCCAATAGCCGAAATTTTATCGTCAATTGCTGTTGGTTTATTGGTGTGGTATGGTAGTTTAGATATCGTAAATTCAGGAATAACAGATGCTGGGCAAATTATAGCATTTATTATGATGTCTCAAATGTTATTTAGACCATTACGTCAAATAGCAGATAAGTTTAATACACTTCAAATGGGAATGGTAGCTGGTGATCGAGTTTTTGAGGTTTTAGACACTCATAGCCAAATAGATAAAACAGGAAAGGTTGAAGCAAAAAATTTTAAAGGTAACATTACATTTAAAAAGGTACATTTTAGTTATATTGAAGGTGAAGAAGTTTTAAAAGGAATATCATTCCAAGTGAAAGCAGGAGAAACGGTTGCAATTGTTGGAGCAACAGGTGCAGGAAAATCTACCATTATAAATCTAATAAATCGTTTTTACGAAATTAATGAAGGTAAAATATGCATTGATAATCACAATATTAAACAATATACTTTAGAATCATTAAGAAAGAAAATAGCGGTTGT
>JAKIVA010000052.1 GCA_021647265.1 Lutibacter sp. | reverse complement strand
ACTTTACCTATAATAAGGGATTAGCTCGTTTCGGTTTCTATACAAAGCCTATCATCTCAATAATAGTTATGTTTCCATTTCAAAGAACTTATCGTATCTTTCTACCCTGTGGAAACGCAGGACACACAACCATCAAATAACAGCAAATATTCTTATCAAGCCAATTTAGATTCCATTTTTAAAAGCAGGAATATAAGTTCACCTTTTGTACATATTATTTCAAAAGATACCATTATAGATACTTACCCTTGGGTAAGAGATCACGGTATGAATTTTGTTTATAAAAATGATGTTGAGCAAGCGTATTTGTATAATTTTTCTAAAGATTACACAGGAGACTTTATTGCAAAACAATTAAATTATCCAAATGCCATAATAACTCCAAAAATTAATAATAATGATTATTATACCGATGGCGGTAATTTTTTAACAGACGGACACGGAACATTTAATATAGCTGCAACAGATATTACAGAAGATTTGCCAACTAATTTAGCGTTGAAATATGATTATTTTTATAAATATTTTGGAATACGCAAAACATTAAATGTACTTGTTCCCTTTGTTCACGTAGATTATTTTTTAAAATTAATAAACGAAGAAACTGCTATCATATCTTATATTCCTAATAACAATTATGACATATCAATAGATGAATATTCTAATCATCAATATTATATAGACCAAGCTGCAATTTCAATATCTCAATATTTAAAATCTGCTTATGGAAGAGAATTAAAACTTATTCCCATACAAAATGCTCCTACAACGTATGATAAAAAAACAGAAACTATTTTGCATACTTCAAAAGCGACTTATACCAACTCTTTAATTCTGAACAAAACAGTTTTAGTTCCTCAGTATAGCATAGAACCTTTTGATTCTTTAGCAATAAATACGTATAAAAAAGCAATGTCTGGATATAAAATAGTTGGTGTAAATAGTAGGCAATACGGAGAATATTACGGTGCAATACATTGTTTAACACACGAAATTTATGCAAATAATCCTATTTATATAAAACACAAATGGCATCAAGGAATTGTAAAAAATAATTTGAGTGGATTTCCTATAAGTCTGGTTGCAAAATCATCAGGTGGTATTTTAAAAGCCATTCTATATTGGAAAACAAATCAAACCAAACCCTATCAATCTCTTCAAATGAAAAATATTGAAAATGACACTTTTGAAGCCACTATTCCGACACAAAAAAGTGGAACAACAATTAATTACTATCTTAAAATTCAAAATAATAATGGCAAAGTAATTAAGAAGCCAGTGGTTGCACCAACATATTCCTATAGTTTTATTATTAAATAATTTATTTAAGTAGTAGCTGTACTTTATCGACACTATCCCGTAAAGTGAGTAAACCATTTTTGATAGGGTTCAATTTATCAAACCAAACCGCCATTTCATCAAATCACTCTTTTATTTTAAACAATACAACCATATTTTTGAATTTACCTTCTAAAAAAATTCAATAAAAATAGGTAACAAAATTGTAACGGAATTTATATAAATAAAAAACTATCATTGAAAACTACTAATTACATTTTAACAATAGTACTACTTTCTATTAGTACTATACTATTTTCCCAAGAAAAAGAAAGAGCTATAACTTTTAATGGAAATATTGGTCTTTTTTTTGACGTTTATAATTATTCAGAACAAAATTACCCAACCTTTAGACCAAGATACTTAGATAATGAATTAAGGTTAAACGTTAACGCTACCTTACAAATTGGAGAATACTTATCAATACCTTTTGGGATTAGCATTAGCAACCAAAAAACATTATATAATTTACCTTCACTACCCGAAGAAAATTTAATAGATTTTATTCAAAATCCAAGAAATAATATTAGTATCAATCCTGAATATAAATGGATTAAAGGTTACTTAGGAACGCAAACACCAAGTTATTCAAATCTCACAACAGGAGATACTCCTATTTTTGGAATAGGATTAGAATTAAACCCTGGAAAATTTATTTTTTCAGCAAACTACGGTTTATCTCAACGGGCTATTGAATCCGATTTATTCCTAAATATAGTTGGAGCATATAAACAAAAAATACTTGCAACAAGAATAGGTTATGGTAAAATTGATGGCACAAAAATTACATTAAATGTTGTAAAAGTAAAAGATGATATAAATTCAGTTATTAATACACCTTTATATGACAATCCTATTGAAGGACTTACAATTTCTTCATTAGTTGAACTTAAAATAAAAGAAAAATTATTATTTAAAACAGAAACTGCTGCATCAGTTTTTACAAGTAACTTAAACAATTCTTTTTCAATAAATAATGCTACAATTGAATCTTTTAGTAATATTATTACAATAAATGCAACTAGTAACGCTGATATTTCTCACGTTTCTTCATTAGATTATATTTCTAAAAAATTTACTATTGGAGGTGAATTAAGATATATTGGCCCCGGCTTCGTTCCTGTTGGCTATAGAAATATTGAAAAAGACATTATAGATTATAAAATAAAATCAAGCTTTAAATTATTTAAGGATAAAACATCAATTAATGGAATGTTTGGTGTTAGAAAAAACAATGTTAAAAATACCAATATACAAAGTACAAAACGGATAATAAGTAATATCAACATATTTTCACAAATAAGTGAAGCTTTTTCAATAAATGCAAATTATTCAAATTTTGGATTCAACAATAACGAAATAAATAATTTAATACGAATTGAAATGATTAACAACTCGTTTTCTTTATCTCCTTCGTATAAATTTAAGTCTGATAAAATAAACCATCAAATAAATGCAAATGGAAGTTTAAATATTTTTGATCAATTTGATGCAATAAGTAATGCGTTTGTTGCCACAAAATCTAAAAATTTTAGTTTAAACTACAATATGATGTTTAAAGAAATACCTCTAAATATTAATTTTATTAGCTTATTTTTTAATAATGAAATGCCATCAAGCACTATAAAAATGAGTAACTATGGCACAACTGTTAGTTATAAGTTTTTCGATAAAAAATTAAGCCCTTCGCTTGGTTTAAACCTAGCAAATATTACACGTGATAACTTTACAACAGACCATAGATTAGGTGTACGCGTAAAAGCAAAATATAAAATAAATAAGAAACTTAGGTTTAATGTGTCTTACAGATTAAACAATTACAAATATGGATCCTCAAGACCCAATGCAATAACAAATGAACATAGAATGCAATTTGCATTATTACAAAATTTTTAAAATTGATCATTATGAAAAAACTATACATACTATTCGTACTTATTTTAAGCATTTTTATAAAAGTAAATGCCCAAGAAATTGATGTTAGTCTAAACGTAGATTCAAACCCAAATCCTGAAATTTCAGAATGGGTTGACAGAACTGAACTAGCACTACTAACAATTGTTAATACCAATGAAAAATATGTAGATCTTGAATATAAAATTCAAACTAAAATATTTAAAGATGGTGAATTAGTTGTTGAAACTAAAACAAGTCAAATGCCAATTATGTATTTGCCTTTTGGTTCAGAAACCTTTTTAGCAGATGAAATTGTACCTTATAATGCCTTAACATTTTATGGAAATATAGAAAAAACCATAATTCAAACTGGATTACTACCTGCTGGTAATTACTCTTTTTGTGTTTCTCTTATTGATTTAGAGGGGAACTTTCTAACAAGACAAGAAAGCGTTTGTAAACCAATGCTAATTACAGATTATCAATTACCAGAATTAATCTCTCCAATCGATAATACCACAATATTGGCACAAAATTTACCTTCTACTATATTTACTTGGTCACCACTTGCACCAACTCCACCTGGTGATTTAGGCATAAAATACATCATTGCTATTACAGAAGTTAAAGGTAAACAACCCCCCGCACGAGCATTTGATGTAAACTACCCTATAATTGAAGAAGAAATAATGGCTGGAACGCAATTTAACTGGCCTACAGATATTGATGTACCTGATAAAGACACCCAATATGTTTGGAGTATAAAACCTGTAACATTTAATGACAACCCTTATAAATCAGGTGAAAGTAATTTTATCAAAATTGAAACTTTTAATGTAAAAACAAACAATCGATCTAGTGAAAATGACGAAGATGATAAAATAGCCACTGGAGGTTCTGAAAACACAACCGATAAAAACAGTAAACAAAATGATACCTGTGAATGTCTAAATGGTGATAACATCGATGTTTCCTTTTTACCAATAAATTTATTTACCAATACAAGTGGAAAAACAGTAATTGAAGTTTCAGGACTTTTAACATTGCAAAATATGATAAGAGCATGTATGTCTGACGTTCAACTAGAGTTATCTCCATGGGAATTACAAAAATATGATTTCCCAAATTGGCAACTTCAAACCCATATTGGTTTTGATGCCACGCATACACCTATATTTGATAGCTCTACAGGAACAGGAGACACTGCCAGTCACATCTATGATACACAAGCTTTACAAATGGCTTGTGTACAAACGGAACAATTACAAATAGAAGTTACTGTAGTAAACAAGCAGCTAGATTATAAATGTACCATGGTCTTTTACAAAGACATTCCTGAAAATATTTTAAATGAAATTTATGGAGAAAAAGAAACTTGTAATTGTGAGGAAAATACAATTCCTGAGCCAACAGTTCTCGTTACTCAATCTGATGCTGAAACCAATCCTTTAAAAATGCAACTTGTAAATTATGAAACTTATAAAAACTATGTTTTGGGTTGTGCAAACAATCCTGATAATTTTACGGTTAATGCTGCTATAGATTGGGGTGATGGTTCTCCAATTATATATAACTCATCTCCTTCTACAGAACATACATATGCTTCTATTGATGATATGCCTGCTTCCGTTGAATTATTATTTGAATTAAAGCCTTTAGCTGTTACTACCCAAAAAAATATTGTACTAGAAAATAAAAATAAATCATGTGTAATAAACTACTCAGTTCCAATAACTGAAGCGTTTAAAAACGGAATTGAAATATCAAACGAATGTAATTGTACCGATATAACTGTAACAGAGCCTGAATTAAATATTTTTCAACCAGAACCAGAAAATAACCCTCGTAATTTAACGCTAGGAGGTGTAATTGCATATCGAGATTATTTACTATCCTGTAATGAAAATTACAGTCTAGCAACACATAGTATGACCGTAACCTTAAATTGGGATGAAGAACATTCTGAAGAATCCATTGTTAATGAAGGTCCTTTTATTCACCAATATGCCACAGATCACGAAATACCAACCGAAATTTGTGCAACTTTCACTATTGCACCTTTATTTCCTAGTGAAGGAGAAGAAGAAATTAGTTGTGAAACTGTAAAATGTGTAACTGTTTCTCCAGAATTATTAGCACTAAACACAGGTGCGGTTGGAACAGGAGATTTAGCTTTAGGCGAAAGCATTTTTGCTGGAGAACATGTAAACGGACAAGGAGAATTTGAAATAATTACCACTACATTAACAGGCAATGCTCCTGGGCCATATTCTGGAACAGGAACTGTATATGTAGACTGGACAAAATCTGACTTAAATGTTGAATTTACAGATATCACTGTAGATGGTAATAACAACTTAGTTTCAGGTATTATAACAGCTCAAATTGATGATACTGCTCCTACCTATCCTTTTGCATGGGCAGGAGGAATTGCATTAAATAATATTAATGTAGAAGGCATTATAAATTGGGTAGAAAATACTACCGGTCAAGAAATAGATTATGATCCAACAACAGGTGCTGCATTACCATTAAAACTTCCTTTAGGATTAAACTTCCCAAGTGGAGATCAATTAGCTATTACCGAAATGGTATTTAGAGCTGATAAATCTGAGTTTAATGTAGTAGTAGCAAAAACAACACCTCCAGATTGGGGAGATACTCAATTAATTGGTTTTAAAGCTATCAACATACAATCTCACCCTAATTCACCTGAGTTTCCACCTGAAAGATTGGAACTTGTTGAAGATATAACTGTTGGAAACATCAATGGAAAAATAACATTCACTTTTAAAGCTCCAACCGTTGACAATCCAGGATGTTTTATTGAATGGGATGAATTAGGTTTATCAGCCTATACCGTTGAAATTGATGCTAATTTTTCACGAGAATTTTTAATCCCTCTACCTGATGATGGCACTTCAAAAGCAAAAGCAAATTTAGTTGCTACAGGAAGTGCATGGAATGATTTAATATTTATTGGAAATTTAGAAGAATCTGTAATTTCCAGTACAATTCCTGATCCAGACTCAGGAGTTCCAACAGATTCAGGAGCTCATGATTTTATAATTTTAGCCAATACAATTTCTTATGACTGGTCTGACGTTGCAAATGCTCCAACAATCGAATTTCCAGATATTTATGAAGGGGAAACTACAAATCTTTTTAGAGGTTTTTATATGAAAGAACTTACTATGAAGTTCTCTCCAAACAAAATGAATACTCCAAACGGTGATCCTATTGAAATTAGTATTAATGATATGATTATTGATGATACCGGAATTACATTAGAAGCTGAAATTGAAAATTTAGTAGTTTTTGGAGACGCTGAAATTGGTGACATGGCAGCTAGTATAGATCGTATATATTTAGAAATTTTATCTAGTAGTTTTGTAGAAGCTGGTGTTGAAGGCAGAATAGCTATACCTGTGAGCGATGGAAACAGTTTAGATGACTCTTTAGCTTATACTGCTCTCTTTAATGTGCCTTTAGATCCTGCAGCAAATAAAAATTTCCAAATTACCTTAACCCCAAATCAACCCATAACTGCAGATTTATTAAAAGGAACCATGAATTTAGATGACACTTCTAACCTATCTGGTTATTTTGATAAAGACAAAAAAACATTTACAATGGATTTAAATGGTGATTTTACTTGGGATGATGCCGAAATAGGGCCTGTAAAACAAATCAATTTAGAAATTGGATTTGAAGGTGTTGGTTTTGATTATGATTCTAGCCTTGCTTCAAATAAGTTAACTTTTGATGCTGGCGAATGGTCATTTGCAAGTCCACAAAAAATGATGGCTAATTTCCCTGTTACCATTGATAATATTAACTATAATTCCATGACTACAACTGGAAACCAACTCTTACATGGAAAACTTAATTTTGATGTGATTTTTAATTTGTCATCAAAAATTGGAGGAATGACCACCTTAGGTGCTGAAGTTGCAATTAATGATGAATCTAGTACTGGAGGAAAGAAATTTGCTCCGGAATTTATTGGAGGAGTCATAGATTCCATCGCAATTCAAGCTGATATGGCTGCTGTTAAAATAAAAGGAGCTATTGGTTTTAGAAATGACGATCCTGTTTTTGGAGATGGATTTATTGGAACATTGAGCGCCGAATTTAAAGGCCCGGGAATAAAAGTAGCTGCTCTTGCAGAATTTGGTAACACAACGTATCAACATAACAGTAGATATAGATATTGGAGAGTAGAAGCAGAAGCCATATTCCCTGCTCCTGGAATTACATTTTTACCAGGCATGGCATTCCGTGGCTTTGGAGGTGGCGCATTTAAAAATATGGAAGCAACCTTGGCTGGTTCTACCTACACGTTTACACCAAAATATTCCTCACTAGGTTTTAGAGCAAAAGCCGTACTAGCCACCACACCAAAAGAAGAAACCTTTAATGCTGATGTTGGTTTGTTAGGAACTTTCTCTGGAAGTGGAGGTTTAACTTATATTGGTTTTACAGGTGATTTTTATGTGGGTGCAAGCTTTGCAACAAGAAACAAAGCAAAAATAAATGGAACACTTACCGTTGATTATGATTTTCCTCAAAAGCATTTTAATTTAAGTGCTAACGTAAATGTAAATGCATCGCCTATTACAACTCCTAGCCCAATGAATTTAGTGCTTGATATTAATGGCAAAACAAATCTTTGGTATTTCAAATTTGGAGAACCTGCGAATTTAAACACTGTAAACGTATTTGGAATTAGTTTATATGAATACTTAATGTTTGGAAACTCAATTCCATATCCAGGTGGGTTTACTAATACCTTCAGGAATAATTATTACAGTGCTGTTGGTACATATCCAAGTACAGGAGGAGCTGCAACTGGAGGAATAGGTAGTAATACCGCATCTGGAAAAGGTTTTGCCCTTGGAATAGGTTTTATGTTCGATAAAAGTGGTGAAAAACAACTAACAGATTACAATAATGGTAATAAAAAACATGTATTAAGCTTTGCATTAGCAGCAGGAGCCGAATTACACCTTTCATATATGCAGTATCTAGGAAGCTGTGGCGGTTATACTCCTGTTGGTATAAATGGCTGGCGTGCAAAAGGAAGTTTGGGAATGTATGGAACAGCAGCAGCCGGAGTTAAAAAATACAAAAGAAATGGAGACGTTAGATGGAGTACAACTGTTGCAAGTTTAGGTGCAGGTGCTTGGGTTACTGGTGAATTTCCAAATCCGTATTATGTAGCTGGAGCCATTGATGGAACCATTACAGTTTTTGATTTAATTTCTTTCAGTTTTCATAAAAGTTTTGAAAAAGGAACTTCTTGTAACAATGGTGGTGCAGGTGGTGGAGCACCTGTAACACAGGGAGATGCTGCAGCAGAACAAGAAAATGCTTTAATACAATATATCCATCCAGGAAATTCGTCTAATTTTCCTGTGAATGCACCGCTTGCAGTAAAGTACGGGTTAAATCCCGATGAAGTTTTTGATGTTTCAGAACAACAAAGTAATGGTACTGTAGAAATGCGTACATTTAAAATGGTTATAACTAAAAATTTACAAATTAAAAACGATGGTACAGGTGCTTGGGAAGGTGTTAGTTTAACAACAAATGAAAATAATTTAGGAGAGTACTTATACACAATAATGGTACCTATAGCAGCTTATAGTCATGCACAAATTGCACAACCACCATTAACAAATTCCACTCCTTCATCACCTACACCAGCTCAAACTGCAATGGCGATTCGAAATGGAGTAATAGTTTATCCACCTATTTCTACATTTTCAGATGGTTACAGCAATTTACCTCCTGAACCTGAACCTGTAGTAAATTCGCTTACGGTAGATAAAAACTATAAATTTACAGTAACTGCAACATTAAAAGAATGGAATGGTTCTAATTGGGTAAATGCTCTTAAAAATGATGGAACTCCTGTAACTCAAACACTTGTTAAAAACTTTAGAACTGGAGATGTAATATTAACGGCTAACAACTCATCTAATTACTAAAAAATAAAACTAATGAAACTTATTAATCAAATATTTATAATAGGCATATTTATAAGCTTTTCTTTTGCTAAAGCTCAAGAAAAACCTATAAGTGAAATTAAGGTTGCAGCACGTTATACAACGCAAGGAATAGAACTACGATTCTTTCCTGATAGAAAAAATATTTTAGACGTAGGTCTTCAATCTGGGTTTATTTTAGAAAGAGCTGAAGGAAATTCAAAAAACTTTACTGAGATTGCAAGAACAAAGCCTTTTTCTGAAGAAGAGTGGCTAATTGCATTGCAACGAGCAAAAACGGAAGAAGAAAAAATTCAGATTGAAATGTCACAAGATTTTTATATCACAAGCAAAGAAAAAAATGGTGGAAATCTTGATTTCACAAAAGGTATTGAAAATTTGAAACAACAAAAAGCCGATGAAGATTTTCAATTTATGGTATCTATTTTAACCGCTATAAAAAATGCAGATGCTGCCAAAGGTTTGGGTCTTTCTTACGTAGATACAACTATTAAATTAGGGAAAAAATATACCTATAGAGTAAAACTTGTTGAAAACTCACCAGTGTATAAAATTGAATCTGTTCCTGCAACCATTCAAGCAACTAAAGATGAGTCTGCTTATAAAAACAACGTATATATAAAAACTGGCGATACTCAATTAGGTTTTGTTTGGGAAGACTCTCCTTATTTATCAGGTGTTGATGTTGAGCGTAAAATAAATGGCGTTTATAAAAAATTAAATGATGCCCCAATTTATACCGTTAGAGGAAAAAGCTACAAAGGCGTAAAACGCAATGGATTTAGTGAAGATAGTTTGGTAAATTATCAAAAATACACATATAGATTTTATGCACAAACCATTTTTGGAGAACGTGTTAAGTTTGCAGAAGTAACAGGTATGCCACGTGACTTAACTCCTCCACAAAAGCCTTTTTTAAAACAGCCTAAACATGTAAAACCGAATGAAGTTCATATTGAATGGGAAATGAAAGCTCCTATTGCTAAAGATTTTAAAGGTTTTAAAATTGCTAGATCTGAAAAAAGTAGTGGTAATTTTACAGTATTAAACAGTAAATTACTACCTAGTACCGCTAGGAAATTTATTGATACAAGTTTTATCAAAGGAAAAGACAATTATTATCTAGTTCAAGCTTTAGACACAGCTAATAATGTAAGTTCTTCTTTTCCTATTTCGGTAACACTTATAGACTCTATTCCACCAGTAAAGCCAATTTTTATAGATGGAAAAATAGATTCAACAGGAGTGGTAACTGTAAATATTCAAAAAAATAGAGAACCCGATTTAATGGGTTATAGATTGTATCGTTCTAATAGTCCTGAACATGAATTTTCTGTAATTAAGGAAGGTTTTTTATCATCAGACAGTCTTAAAAATGAAGTGCAAACTGTTTTTATAGATACCGTTACATTAAAATCTTTAACTCCGTATATTTATTATAGAACCGAGGCTTTAGATTTTAACCATAATACCTCTGAATTTTCAGATATTTTAAAAGTAAAACGTCCAGATATTATTCCACCTACAACTCCTGTATTTAAAAGAGTAAAAGTAGGTGAAGATTTTGTTGAACTAGGATTTTCATTAAGCAAAAGCCGTGATGTAAAACAGCAACTTCTTTATCGCAAACTAAATCTTAAAGATAAATGGGAATCATTGGCTACTTTAAAAAATAATCAAAAAACTTATATTGATAAAAACGTAAAAAAAGGAATCAAATATTATTACACCTTACAAGCCATTGATGACAGTGATAACAAATCTGAATTTGCAATTCCTGTAATGGGAAAACCTTATGATACCGGTGTGCGACCTCCTGTTGAAAATTTACAAATACAACAAGATAAAAATGACATAATTATTACTTGGGAATATCAATTTAAAAATGAAAAAACCTTTTATGTAATTTATAAAGAAAATAAAAATGGAGATTTGGTTCAATATAAAAACACTAGCAAACTATTTTTTAAAGAAAAAGCAGATACTAAACCTAAAAAATATGCAGTAAGGGTAATTACAAAAGATGGTGGTAAATCTAAAATTAGCAAGCTAATAAGCATTCGATAAATTTTCTCATTTTTTATTTCTGAACTTATACATTCAGATTATCAACTCTTAAAAACTTCAAAGTTAAATTAAAAGCAGTTACTTATAAAAGATAACTGCTTTTTAGTTTATCTAATCAAACCCTTAATTCATCAAATCACTATTTTATTAAACAAACCATTCATGTAGGTTTGAAGAAATTACAAACCCACATGCATCCAGAGTTATTTACATTTCAATTGCCTTATTATTTATCTGGCATATTTAACACACACCAAGTTACCATTTACACGTATGCATTTTGTATTGTAATAGGAACTTTAGTTGCCTCTCTATACACAAAATGGCGTGCTAAAAAAGACTTAGAAATTAAAAACCTCTCCAACAACTTCTTTTATCTCATATTTATTGCTGGTTTTGTAGGTGGAAAACTATTCTTCTATCTAGAAAAACCAAGCTATTATTGGAACAATCCTAATTTACTATTAGATAATTTTTCAGGTGGATTTGTATTTTACGGTTCATTTATAACCATCATTCCTATTGTAATTTGGTATTTAAAAAAGCACAAAATAGCTATATCACCAATGTTGGATATTTTAGCTATCACCACATTAATTGTGCATTCAATTGGTAGAATTGGTTGCTTTAACGCAGGTTGTTGTTATGGTGCTCCTACAAATGGTAGTTTTGGAATGATATTTCCAACAACGCATAACATTGCTGTACATCCTACACAATTATACGAAGCCATTACCTTAATTATAATACTACTTATATTGCTTGTAATTAAAAAACGTCAACAATTTAGCGGACAACTATTTTTACTATACGTCAGCTTTTATGCAATAAGCAGAGCTGTATTAGAGCTTTTTAGAGGTGACAAAAGAGGGTATATTATAAATAATTATCTATCTCATTCCCAACTTATTGCATTACTTATATTAATAGGCGCTTCTTACTTCTATATAAAATTAAAAACAAAAAAATTTAATCTTAAAATATAAAACATGAAAAAAAAAATTTAAACATCGGAATTCCATTAACATTATTAGTAGCGGCAGTATTTATAATTGGACCGTCATGCACAGGAGAACCTGATCAATACTGGTATCCTGATAATGACCAAGATGGGTATGGAAATTCAAATGAAACACCTGTTAGAGCAACACTTTCAGGTAAGCCTGCAGGATATGTTGCCGACATAGGTGATTGCGATGATACCAATGCAGCTGTGTATCCAGGAGCAACAGAAGTACCTGATAATTTAATTGATGAAGATTGTAATGGTAAAATTGCTATTACTTTTTATGCAGACAAAGATAATGACGGTTTTGGAAATCCTAATAGTCCAACAGTTATAGAAATCGATAATTATGATAGTGATGCTCCAGATAATTATTCTTGGTACGCAGGTGATTGTGATGATAATAATGATGCTATTAACCCTTTAGCTGATGAAATTGTAGGGAATGACATAGATGATAATTGCGATGGTAATACTGATGTTGTGGAACGCTATATTGATGCTGATGGAGATGGTTATGGATCTCAACAATTTGCTGCTGCACAAGGAGTAACTAATAATTTAGATTGTGATGATAGCGATGCAGAAATACACCCTTACACTAAAGAATTATTAAAAGACGGTATAGATAACAATTGTGACGGAATTATTGATAAAATTAACTAAAAATAACTTTTAAAAAACCAATATAAACAATTATGAAAACAATATTTAAAATAGCAACAATACTAGTTATTACAATATCATTATTTAGTTGTGATAATGATAATAATCCATCACCAAATGATACACAATGTAATTATCAAGGTTTAACCTTTTTAGACACCAGTAATAATACGCAAACTTTAATACCAGAAGCAGATTTAACCACTGATTTTTTTCCAAATAATGGTGGCCCAGGGATTCCAGCAGTAGAAATTTATGGAGGAAATCCGTTTGTAGTATTTACAACAAATGCTGTTACTGTGGGAGCAACTGAAAATATAAATATTATTATTAATGGCACAACATATCCAGTTACAGTTACTTGTCAAAGAGCAGGAACCCAAGTGGGTGAAGAATTTAGATATGATGTAACGGCAAACAATGTTGAAGCAGAATATTGTGTAGTTATTGATAGTGTAAATCCTTAAACAAAGTTGGTTGTATTATAATAGTATTATGAAAAATAAAATTCTCATTTATAAAAAAAATTTTATTAATACAGTATCATAACTTTAAAACCTGAGTTTTATATAAGAAAACAAGTTGTGTACAGCAACTAAACAAGCTACGTCATTGCGATGAATGAAGCAAAGCAAAATGAGAAAGCAATGTCATGTTGATTTTAGTTATTGAAAGCAAACCCTAAAGTTGAACTCAGGTTTAAAATAAAAAATTATGATAAAAATTGTAAATTTACCAAAATCAGAAATTGATTATTTCAAATAAAAATTAATGTTAAAAGAATTAATTAAACTTACTTCTTGAAAATCATAAAACTCCATATCACAATTATCTTTTCATTATTAATATGGAGTTTTTCTTTCGCGCAACAGTATACACATTATACCACAAAAAACGGATTACCTAGCAACAATATTTATAGAATAACACAAGATGCTCAAGGCTTTATTTGGTTTGTTACAGACAAAGGGATGGTAAAATTTAACGGTAAAGATTTTAAAATATTTACCACTAGGCAAGGTTTGCCCACCAACGATATTTGGTCCATACAAGCTACACCAGATAATAAAATATGGTTTTTTTCAAAAGCACCAAAGTTAGGATATATTGCCCATGATAGTATTTATTCTTTTGAAAGCGTTAACAAAGGAGAAATATTAAATCCTGTTCAATTTAATGTCATAAACAATACTGTTTTTCTTATTAATCGAAATAATACTTACTTCTTAAACAACAATAATTTATGGGAACCTTTACAAGTTTATACATACCCTAAAACAATCTTTAGAAATGTATTTATTCATAAAAAGATTAAGCAACTAAACACTCGTAAATCACGCGATTCAATCTTTATAATTAATGATAAAAACAAAATAGTTAAGTCTCTAAAACTCCTTCCTATTTTTAACAATATCGTCACTCATGGACAAATTAACGATAGCTTATATTGTTTGACAGATAAATTTGGTTATACAATTATCAACCTAAATTCACTCCAATTTATCTCAAAAAAATTTAAAGATGAAATTAAAAAAAGAAAAATTAGCTATTCAAGATTTACAGTGGCAAATAACCAAATTCAGTTTACAGGAAAAAATTTTGCAGCAGTTTTAGACAATAATTATAACCTTATCAATAAAGTTACCATTCCTAATGAACTAAAATCCCATTTTTCATTTATTGATAAAACTGGTAATGTTTGGATTGCAACTTTAACCAATGGAGTTTATAAACTTCCTCAATCAAAAATAAATAGTACTTATTGCTTAGAGAATGAAAAAGTTTGGAGTATTGATAAAATTAATAATGAACTAATAGGTAGTGTTTTTAATAAAGGGTTTTATAAATATGATAGCGTTGATAAAATTTTTAAACCATATCTAAAAGAAAAGGGCTATATGTATAAATCCGTTGAAATTAAACCACTCAACAAACATTTCTTTTTGACAAATACTAAAATTATTGAGTTTAGTAATGGCAATAAAAAAATAATTGATTTTGAAAAAAGAGAAAAAAATTGCCGCACGGGTGCGCAGTCTTATGACTTACGACGTAGAGTTTATCGCGTGCGGGAACACCATGCGTACAAAAGGGATAAAAAAGAGGAGCTCATAGAGGGTGTGGAGATTGTGACAGCTGGAATTGTAGAGCTTGTGGAGCGAATCGCCCACGAAAGCGGCCGGGTCTGTGAACTGCTCTCCCGGACCATGGAAGAACAACACCATTGAACAAAACGCACATGAAAGAGGAACAGGACAAAGGTCTGATTCTCATCGTGGATGACGACGATGATTTCCGCGACCTGCTGGCCCAATTTCTGAAAAACCAGGGCTACCGGGTCGGAGAGGCTGAAGATGGACGGCAGGCCCTGCAATTCATAAGTCAGAAGTCACCGGACCTTATCCTCATGGATGGTGAAATGCCAGGCATGGATGGCTTCACGGCCTGCGCTGAGATCAAATCCCGTCCTGAGGGAAAAGAACTGCCGATTATCGTTGTCACGGTCTATCAGGACGAGACATCCGTGGACCGGGCCTTTGACGCCGGGGCCGTTGACTATGTCACCAAGCCCATCCACTGGGCGGTCCTGCGGCGACGAATCAGGAACTTCATCGCCCTTGGCCTGAGCAGAAAAAATCTCCAGGCAGCGGAAGCGGCCCGCAAAAAAGCCGAGGAACAGCTCTTCAGGGCCCAGAAGATGGAGGCCATTGGTCTCATGGCCAGCGGTGTGGCCCATGACCTGAACAATATTCTCTCCGGAATTGTCGGCTACCCGGAACTCATGCTCCGCCGTCTACCCGAGGACAGCCCCCTGCTAAAGCCGCTTACCGCCATTCAGGAATCCGGCCGGCGAGCCGCCACCGTGGTGGCCGAT
>JAKIVA010000007.1 GCA_021647265.1 Lutibacter sp. | reverse complement strand
TGCATTCGCTATTACCTAAAATTATTGGAGGAAGATTACGAAAAGGTTTTAAAGCATTCGGACAAAAAATGAATGGATTTTATACACAAGAAGCCAATGTTGTTGGCGTAGAATCTAGAACTTCTTCTCCTATTAATATCCCAAGAAAAAATAATTTAGAACACCCTGAAATTGAAGGACTTTTCCCTTGTGGTGAAGGTGGTGGTTACGCTGGGGGTATTGTTTCTGCCGCGATGGATGGAGAACGCTGTGCTGAAGCTGCCATACAAAAATTACAGCATTAATTAGGCTTTTACACTACAAATAAAAAAATTGGATTCTTTTCAAAAATAGCTGAATATCCGTAATCTAACATAACGTCTATCACTCTGAACTTGTTTCAGAGTCACATTCAATTCAACAAAGCATCCGTTATCAAATGGTAATGAAATGCTGAAACAAGTTCAGCATGACGTTGTTCTTTATTATTACTAATTACAAGTAATCAGAAAAATATTTATGTGTAAATAAATAATATCTATTGTTTTTAACGATGTAATCAAAAAATATTTTTGTAATTTGAGATTATTAAAAATTAAATTATGAGTAATTCAAACGATAGTAAATGTCCTTATCATAATGGGCAAACAAATCAAAAACAAGCTACCAACAAAGATTGGTGGCCTAATCGACTAAATTTAAACATTCTTCGTCAGCATTCTACTTTATCTAACCCAATGGAAAAAGAATTTAATTATGCTGAATCTTTCAAAAGTTTAGACTTAGATGAAGTAAAAAAAGATATTAACGAATTAATGGTTAATTCACAGGAATGGTGGCCAGCAGATTATGGCCATTATGGTCCTTTATTTATCCGTATGGCTTGGCACAGTGCAGGAACTTATCGAGTTTCAGATGGTCGTGGTGGTGCATCAACTGGAAATCAGCGTTTTGCACCTGTAAATAGCTGGCCAGACAACATAAACCTTGATAAAGCTCGTAGATTACTTTGGCCTATTAAACAAAAGTATGGTAAAAAAATATCTTGGGCAGATTTAATGATTTTTGCTGGAAACTGTGCTTTAGAATCTATGGGATTAAAAACATTTGGATTTGCAGGTGGACGTGAGGATATTTGGGAACCCGAGCAAGATGTTTATTGGGGAGCAGAAACTGAATGGCTTGGAGATAAACGCTACACAGGTGAGCGAGATCTAGAAAATCCTTTGGCAGCAGCTCAAATGGGTTTAATTTATGTTAATCCTGAAGGGCCTAATGGAGAACCAAATGTAATTGCTTCAGGTAAAGATATACGTGAAACTTTTGCACGTATGGCAATGAATGACGAAGAAACTGTGGCTCTTGTTGCAGGAGGGCATACTTTTGGTAAATGCCACGGGGCTGGTGACACAGCACACGTGGGTAGGGAACCAGAAGCTGCATGTATTGAAGACCAAGGACTTGGATGGGAAAACAGTTTTGGTACTGGTAAAGGGATAGATACAATTAGCAGTGGAATTGAAGGTGCCTGGACTCCCACTCCAATACAATGGGATAATAGTTATTTTGAAACCTTATTTGGTTATGAGTGGAATTTGGAAAAAAGTCCTGCTGGTGCGTGGCAATGGGTAGCAGTTGGAACAGATGCAGCTACTGCCGTTCCAGATGCTCACGACTCATCAAAACGACATGCTCCAATTATGACTACAGCTGATCTTGCGTTAAGAATGGATCCTATTTATGAACCAATCTCAAGGCATTTTTATGAAAACCCAGATAAATTTGCTGATGCATTTGCTAGAGCTTGGTTTAAATTAACTCACCGTGATATGGGACCTACTTCTCGCTATTTAGGCTCAGAAGTTCCTCAAGAAAAATTAATTTGGCAAGATCCAGTTCCTGTAGCCGATTATAATTTAGTTAATAATATGGATATTTCTATTTTAAAAGAACAAATTTTAGGTTCAGGTTTATCTATCTCTCAATTAGTATCAACTGCTTGGGCTTCCGCATCTACATTTCGTGGTTCAGACAAACGTGGCGGTGCAAATGGAGCTAGAATTCGGTTCGCTCCTCAAAATAATTGGGAAGTAAATAATCCAATTCAATTAAAAAAAGTTTTAGAAACTTTAGCAACTATTCAAAAAAAGTTTAATGATGTTAATGATAATAAACGAGTTTCATTGGCAGACTTAATTGTGCTTGGTGGATGTGCAGCTATTGAAAGAGCTGCTAAAGATGCTGGCTACAATATTACTGTCCCTTTTACTCCAGGAAGAACAGACGCAACCATAGAACAAACTGACATAGAATCATTTGAGGTTCTTGAACCAAAAGCTGATGGGTTTCGTAATTATAAAAACTCAACTTGTACCTTAAGAACAGAAGATATGTTAATTGATAAAGCACAGCTTTTAACCTTAACCATTCCTGAAATGACTGTGCTTGTTGGAGGTATGAGAATGTTAAATACCAATTTTGATAATTCTCAATATGGGGTTTTTACAAAAAATCCTGAAACATTAACCAATGATTTCTTTTTAAACTTACTTGATTTAAGTACAGCTTGGAAAGCAATTGATGAAACTGAAGAAATTTTTGAAGGTGTAGATCGTGCTACAGGGAATCGAAAATGGTTGGCCACACGTGCAGATATAATTTTTGGTTCAAATTCAGAGTTACGTGCAGTAGCAGAAGTATATGGTTATAAGGATTCTCAAGATAAATTTTTACAAGACTTTGTAAAAGCTTGGATAAAAATTATGAATCTTGATAGATTTGATTTAGAATAATTATTTTCATATTGTAATAATAATTAGAAAAAAATATTTAAAATAGTAAAAAGTACAGTTTTTTGTAAAAAAATTGTACTTTTCTTTTTTACAATATTCAATATTATAAAAAAACTATTTAATTTTAACCTATGAAATCTACCTCACTAAAAAGCATTTTCATGCTACTCATTATCTTCATTTCAAATTATAATTATTCACAAAACATTCATCTTAAAAAATTTGATTCTCAAGAGTTAGAAAACGACAGGTATCTAAAAATATATATTCCTGATAGTTACCAAATTGATTCTACGAAAGTTTATCCTTTAACTATTGTATTAGATGCTGAATATTTATTTGATGTTTATGTTGGAAATTCTATCCTATTTGCAAAAAAAGATAAAGCTCCTGAACAAATAATTGTTGGTATCAACCAGAACTACAACGAAGAACGTTATACCGATTGTTCTTATGATAAAGAAAATAGTTTACCTACCTATGAAGGAGAAGCCTTTTATAGATTTATTAGAGGTGAACTCCTTGATTATTTTGAAGAGAATTATAGAATTTCACCCTTTAAAACAATTATTGGCAATACACTTACTGCAAATTTTATCAACTATTTTTTAATTGAAGAATACCCTGGGTTTAATGCATTTATAAATATCAACCCATACTATGCTATGGATATGCCAACCATACTTCAACAAAAAATAGAAACGCTAAACGATGAAAATATTTATTATTACTTAAGCAATAGCAAGTACAATTCTGAAAAAAGAAAAGATTTAATAAAAGTAACACACTCAGTATTGAATAATATTCAAAATTCAAAATTCAAATACAAATTTGATCAGTTTGATAATAGTTCAAAAATAGCATCTATAGGGCAATCAATGTCTAGTGCTTTAGCATTTATTTTTGAGATGTATTCAGCCATTTCAAAAGAAGAATTTGAGAAAAACATAAAAGACCTATCTCCTCCAGATGCTATTGCTTATCTAGAAAATAAGTATGTAGAAATTGATTACTTATTTGGTAGTAATTTAAAAATTAGAGAAAAAGACATCTTTGCGATTGAATCTATTATTTTAGATAAGGAAAATGGCGATTATTTAAAGAATTTTGGAGAAATGATAAATAAATTGTATAAAGATTCTCCACTTGGGGATTATTATATTGGTAGGTATTATGAAACTGGAGGAAAATACAAACAAGCCCTAAGATATTATAAAAACGGCTATATGAAACTACCTGAAGACGACCCTAATTCTGATGGATATTACGAAAATATTGAACGCGTTTTAGACAAACGAAATGGGACATACATTGAACAAAACCAAGAAAACTAAATTAACGATGAAAAAATTATTATTTTCAATTGCTCTTGTTGCAATTTCACAATTATTTTTTGCACAAGAAGGGACTGTTGTAAACGTAAAAATACCAACTGCCGAAAAATATATATTTACACCTGTTATCGATATTGAAGCATCTAATGTGAAAAATCAAGGGAATACTGGGACTTGCTGGAGTTTTTCAACCTCATCTTTTATTGAATCTGAGATTTATAAAAAAACCGGAAAGAAAATTGACATTTCAGAAATGTATACTGTTAGAAATACTTACCCTGTTAAAGCTTGGTATTATGTAATGCGACAAGGAAAAACTCAATTTGGAGAAGGTGGTTTAGCACATGATGTAATCAATTCAATTAAAAATAACGGATTAGTACCTCAAAGTGCTTTTTCTGGTTTAGTAAATGGAGATACCAATTATAATCACTCTAAAATTGTACCTGAATTAAAAAAAATATTAGATGCTTATATTAAAAATGATAAGCATTCAAAACATCCAAATTGGAAAAAAGAAGTAGATTCTATATTAAACATTACTATTGGAAAAATACCTGAAAAATTTATGTATGATGGTGTTTATTATACGCCAAAAACCTTTTTAAAAATGACCCACATAAATCCAGATGATTATGTGACTTTAACTTCCTTTTTACAGCAACCTTTTTACACCAAATTCATTCTGAATATTCCAGATAATTTTGCGAATGGTAGTTTTTACAATTTACCATTAGATAAATTAGTTAAAGTTGTTGATGATGCTCTAAAAAAAGGATATACTTTAGCGTTGGATTGTGATGTTTCAGAAAAAACTTTTTCACAAAAATATGGTATTGCTGTAGAACCAAAAAATATAGATGACAATGAAAAAGCAATGACCTATATAGTTACTGAGAAACAAATAACTCCTGAATTTAGACAACAAGAGTTTGAAAATTACAATACAACAGATGATCATTTAATGCATATTGTAGGTTTGGTAAAAGACCAACATAATAAAGAATATTACAAAGTGAAAAATTCTTGGGGAACTACAGGAAACAGCATTGGAAATAGAGGTTATGTATATACGAGCAAAGCTTACTTTAAGTTGAAAACAATATCTATTTTAGTGAATAAAAATGCGTTAGATACTACTGTAATTAAAGAACTTAAAATTTAAACTTGGAGGCTGTCTAAAAAGTGTCATTCTGAATGTATATGAAGAATCTTCTTAAAAATTAAACACTTGTATATCATGATGTTGAGATTTTTCACTCTGTTCAAAATGACAAGTATAATTGCTTTTCAGACAGCCTCTAGCATACTATTCATCTAGTCAAATTTAGTCAAACTAATCCCATCTTCAGAGATAGTAATTAATTTTTGTCTAAACAGTCCACCTATGGCACTTTTAAATGCTTTTTTACTCATACCTAACTGATATTTAATATCCTCTGGCGCACTTTTATCGTGCAACGCAATAAAGCCTTGTTGCTTTTTTAAAGCATTCAAAATTAAAATTTCGTTTTTAACAATGGTTTGTTTAAATCCAACTGGTTGTAAACTTACATCCAACTTTTCATCTTCACGTATTTTCTTTATATAACCAACTAATTTTTGACCTTCTTCTATTTTTTGATACAATTCATTCTTGTAAAGCAATCCCTCAAACTCTTCATTTACCAATACTGTAAAACCCATTCCTGTGTTTCTTACAACCATTAAATCTACTTTATCTCCTACTTTTAAATCCATTTTTATTCTTTTAAATTGTTGAAATATGCTTTTAATATTTTATCATTTTCTTCCCTTGGGGTAAAAATTTCTACTAATTTAGGGAATTTAGATTTTTTATAAAATTCAGAAAGTTGTGTATCTAAATCCTTTTCATTTGCTACTGTACTATATTCAAAATTATACATTTTACACAAATGTGCTGCTGTTAAATTATGAGGTGTTTCAAAATAATCTAACACATTAGACTCTTTTGGTCCTGGAATAAATCTAAAAATACCGCCGCCGCCATTATTTAGTACTATAATTCTAAAATTACTTGGAATATAATTATTCCATAGGGCATTACTATCATAAAAAAAGCTAACATCACCTGTAATAAATACGGTATTTTCTTTTACTGCATACGCTGCTCCAATAGCGGTACTTGTGCTACCATCAATACCGCTTGTACCTCTATTACAAAATACATGCAATGTTTTGTTAATATTAAACAATTGTGAATATCTAATTACCGAACTATTACTCAATTGCAATTGTGAATTATTTGGAATTGAAGCCAACACCTTACTAAATACTTTTAAGTCTGAAAACGCACAATTCTCTATAAATTCTTGATGTTTTTTTAATCTAAATTGTTTCTTTTGTAACCAATAATTTTGATAATTACTTTTAGTTAGTTTTGTTAAGAAGAAAAACTGACTGAAAAATAATTGTGGGGATATATTAAAATGATGCGTTAAACAATGAAATGTATCAAAGGCTTTTTTTGCATCTGCATGCCAATGGTGTGTTGGTTTGTACTTACGAAGATGTTGTTTAATTTTTTTTGAAACAATTAATCCGCCTAAACTCAATAAAATATCTGGTCTAAATTTCTCCAATTCATCATCATCTAAAGGAAAAATTAGTTTATCAATGCTATTTATAAATTTTGAATGTGAAATATTTGCCGTGTTCTCTATTAGAACTACTACTGAAGGATCTTTCACTAAATGTTCTAACTGTGTTTGCAGTAATTCATCAGGGAAATGCGCTCCAACCAATACCATTTTCTTTGTGGATGCATTCCAAATGTCTGCATATTTTTGTAGTGTATCTACTTCCAAAGGAATTTCATCTATTAAACTGGTTTTCAATTCTTCAACAACCTCTTCTTTTGTGTAATTTACGTATTCTGTTTCATACAAAGGCTCATCAAAAGGTACATTTATATGTACCGGTCCTTTTTTATGTATAACAGTTTCAATTGCTTTTTTTATATTTTTAGTATCATTTTTAGTCCCTAAATTTGCTGCGTATAAAATATGATTTTCAAATACATTTTCTTGTTTAATTGTTTGTCCGTCTCCAATATCAATTAAATGAGAAGGCCTGTCTGCTGAAATAATTAGTAAAGGAATATTACTGTAATATGCTTCAGCAATTGCGGGGTAATAATTTAACAATGCAGAACCCGATGTACATAACAAAGCAACAGGTTTTCTGGTTTGTTGTGCAATTCCTAATGCAAAAAAAGCAGCACAACGTTCATCAACTATCGATAGTGTTTTAATATCTTCAGAAGCATTAAAACCAATAATTAACGGTGCATTTCGTGATCCTGGAGATATTACAATTGTATTTATATTAAAATTTTCACAGCTTTTTACAACTAACTGAGCTAATTTATTTTTTGGAAATTGACGCATTTACAGTATAAATAATTGTTGCAAAGTTACGGAAAGTTATTCTAGTTATAATCTAATAAAACTAAGTTTTACTATTTATAAAACTTTTTTCATTACCTCAGCTTTTGAAACGGTCTCTTCCCACTCATTTTCAGGATTACTACCTGTAGTAATGCCTCCTCCTATATAGATAGAAGCACTATTATTATTCACCTGCATGCATCGCAAATTAACAAATAAATGCGTGTTCTTTTCTATATTGAGCTCACCTAAATAACCAGCATAATAAGCTCTATTGTATTTTTCATTCTTAAAAATAAATTTAGTGGCTTCTTTTTTTGGCAACCCACAAACTGCTGGTGTTGGATGTAATGTTTCTACTAAATTTTCTAATAAATTAATAGATTTTAAAGCTCCTGATATATCTGTTCTAATATGTAGTAAATTTCCTGCTTTAACTGTGTAAGCTTCCGATACTTTAATATTCTTAATACTTCCTTTAATCGTATTTAAAATATAATCTGTTACAAACTGCTGTTCCTGTTGTTCTTTTAGTTTCCAAACAACATTTACAGAATTTTTATAACGTTGCGTTCCGGCTAGAGCCATAGTAGTAAACTTATTTTGGGTAATATCTATTAGTCTTTCTGGGGTAGCTCCCATCCACAAACCAACACTTGGATGATACCACAAATACACAAAAGCATTTTTATAGTTATTTAACATTTTTTTGAATGTATTTTCAAAATCAAAATCTACGCATTCAACAGTTTCTTTTCTTGATAAAACTACTTTTTTTATGTTATTTTTTTTAAGGAAATCAATCCCTTTTTGCACTAACTGAAGATGGTTTTCTTTTGATGTTTCATTATAAATAACATTTTTAATTGAAGTAGCTGTTGTTATTTCTAAATCTTTATTTGTAGCAATTTCAGAAGTAAGCAAGTTGCATTTAGCCGCTGGAAATAGTATTTTTTTTTCATTTTTATTGAAAGGAGCAAAAACAAAACCTTGCGCATTAAAAGAGTCTAAAAAATAGACTTCTTTATCGTTTTGAATATAAGCTTTTAGGATTGTTTCATTGGGTTTTCTAAAAATTACCAATGGACGCTTTGCATTATAGAAGCTTAAAATTTCGTGAATAAATGCTGTAGTTTCTTTTTGCAATTGATTGTAATTTAATTGTTGAAACTTTTAGTTATTTTCTAAAATAAAATTGGTGATTTTACAAATTGATATTACTCTTTTTTTATCATCTTCAATCTTAATTTCAACCAAATGAATTCTTTTTCCTTTGTGAATAATGGTTGCTGTAGCTGTAACAATACCACTTTTAACACTTCTTAAATGATTGGCTGAAAACTCAATACCTCTAACACTGTATTTATCCCTATCAATTGCTAGTAATGATGTTGGACTGCCAACACTTTCTGCCAATGCCATTGTTGCACCACCATTTAAAATCCCATCAGGCTGATGAACTCTAGAATTTACAGGCATTGTAGCAACTAAATAGTCATCTCCTAAATCTACATATTTAATATCTAACGTTTCCATTAATGTGTTTTTACACATATTATTTAATAACTTAAGTGTGGATTCTTTCTTACTCATAAAAAATTGTTATGCTGTAAAAATAAGAATTTAAAACTTTAAATAGTACCTTTGTACAAGAATTGTATTTGTTTAAAATGGCCTATAAAATTAGAGTAATATTAGATGTTGAAAATGATGTAATTAGAGATATTGTTATTGACAAAACCATTAATTTAGAAGATTTCCACTTAATTATTGCCAAATCATTTGGTTTTAAAGGGCATGAAATGGCTTCTTTTTACAAAACTGATAACAATTGGGAGCAAGGTGAAGAAATACCGTTATTTGATATGTCTGAAAATGGAGATTCAATAGCAATGAATTCATTTTTAGTGAATGATGTTTTTAAAAATGTTGGCGATAAATTAATTTATGTTTATGATTTTATGGCTATGTGGACTTTCTTTGTTGAACTTTCAGAAATCTCTGAAGATGAGATAAAAGATTTCAAAATAACATTCTCTTTTGGAAATACACCTGACCAAGCTCCTGAAAAAAAATTTATTGCTGAAAAATTAGATGCTGATTTTGATGTTTTTGAGGATGAAAATAACTTTGAAAATATTGATGATTTTGATTTTGAAAATTACTAATACTATTTGACTGTGTTAATAATTTTAATGTATAATGTAAACATTAACATTTTCGTAATTTCTTGTTACAAAATTAAATGCCACTTTTAAAATATCTCCCATAGAATTACATGCTTTAAAATTTTTATCTTTTGTATAAGCATTTAAATCCATTTTTAATTGATTTACTTTTTCAGGTGTAGAAATTTTATCATTACACATACAATCTAGCAACGCATTAACTCTATCCAAAGAACCTTTAAGTCTACGTGCAATTGCAGATCGTTCTTCTCTTTTGTACTGCTCAATAGATTCTTCTTGTAAGTTTTCTGAAACCATTTTAACAAAAGGATAATTTTCCTTAAAAAATTGAGGAAAATAAACTTTTAAATTCCCTTCAAAGCTCTGTTGGTCAAAATCCATTGCTCGAATTCGGTATTCAACCTGATCAAAATCATAGGAAGCAACAATAACATAATTATAGGAGCGCATATCTCCCAACAAACGAATCATACATCGTTCATTAAATTTCACAAATTCTTTTGACAATCGTTTTTTACCACTAATAGAAACTGTTTTCATATTTTCAATTAAAAACTGATCTCCAGGAATACCCAACACATGCTCTTCAATCAAGGTATCTTTATATACTAAAAAATTAATATTATTGGGAGATAAAATATGTTCTAGTTCCAGTCCGTAAACTCTTGAGGCATCGGCTTTTTTAACATATAAATAGGTGTGATTATCGTTTAAAATATTTCGAACTTTAACTCTAAAGGGTTTTGAGTTACCAAAAGTGCAATAATCTATAGCATCAACAGTTAAAAAGGGCAACGAATCTTCACTACCATCACCATGTAAAATCACGTACATCCTTTTCAAACTTAAATCTATTTCATCTCTTTCATGTTCAGCATAATACACTCTAATCCATAAGGTATCCTCGCCATTTTTATCATAAACTTCTACTCCTCCAACAAAGCGGAGTAAATCATCATAAAAAACAGGAATTTTAATATTTCTATTGTATTCTGTTAAATAATCATACAATTGTTCATTGATTGGGTAGGCTGGTTTTTTCTTTGAAATTAATTTTTCATCCATGTTCAAAATCTCTAGTTACTTCCAAATTTAGTATATTGCTGTAACAATTTTGTATAAATGTCGTCTTAATTTTATACTAAACAAAAAAATATTGGAAACAATTTTATCTCTTCGAAATCTCAATAAAAAATTTGGACATATTCATGCTGTAAATAATTTATCTTTTGACATTCAAAAAGGAAATGTATATGGTATTTTAGGTCCGAATGGAAGTGGAAAATCAACCACATTAGGTATTATATTAAACGTTGTAAACAAAACTTCTGGCAGTTTTAGTTGGTTTGATAGTAATTTATCAACACATCAGGCACTAAAAAAAGTGGGCGCAATAATTGAACGCCCAAATTTTTATCCTTATATGACTGCCATTCAAAATTTGAAATTAGTTTGTAAAATAAAAGAAATTCCTTTTACTAAAATTGAAGAAAAACTAAAAATTGTCAATCTGTACGAACGAAGAAACAGTAAATTCAAAACCTTTTCTTTAGGTATGAAACAGCGTTTAGCCATAGCTTCAGCATTATTAAACGACCCTGAAATTTTAATTTTAGATGAGCCAACAAACGGATTAGACCCACAAGGTATTCATGAAATTAGAAAAATTATTAAAGATATTGCTAAAGAAGGTACTACTATTTTACTGGCTTCACACTTACTAGATGAAGTTGAGAAGGTATGCTCTCATGTGGTAGTTATTAGAGATGGCATTAAATTATATGCTGGTAGTGTTGATGAAATAACAGCCTCCCAAGGTTTATTAGAGCTTAATGTTGATGGTGATTTTCAAAAACTAATTGATTTACTTTCTAACTTTGACGGAATAACCTCCGTAAAAGTAGTTGACGATAAAATAATTGCAACTTTAAGTAAACAAATTTCAGCCTCTGAAATAAATACATTTTTATTTAAAAAAGGAATTGTTTTATCGCATCTAATAAAGCGTAAGCCAAGTTTAGAGCAACAATTCTTAACATTAACAAACAACAACTAAAATGCTACGACTTTTAAATATAGAAATTCATAAATTAAAATACAATAGAGCTAGTAGAGTTTTAATACTAATTTATTTTATTTTATTAACTTCAATAGCTTTAATTGCTGCTGTAAAATTTGATATTGGTCCTGTAAAATTTCATTTAGCTGAACAAGGTATTTTTAACTTCCCATACATTTGGCACTTTAATACCTTTATGGCTTCCATTTTTAAATTCTTTTTACTACTTGTTATTGTTTCAATGATGGCCAATGAGTACAGTAACAAAACATTAAAGCAAAATTTAATTGACGGATTGAGCAAAAAAGAGTTTGTACTTTCAAAGTTTTATACCGTTATACTATTGGCTTTGGTTTCAACCATTTTTGTATTTATTGTTTCATTAATACTTGGATATATATATTCTGATTTTACAGAATTTTCAATAGTTACAACCGATTTAGAATATCTACTAGCTTTTTTTGTAAAGTTAGTTGCCTTCTTTTCATTTGGGTTATTTTTAGGAGTTCTTGTTAAACGGTCTGCCTTTGCTGTTGGAGCCTTGCTAATTTGGGCCATGTTTGAAAGTTTTGTAAAAGGCATGCTCTATTGGAAAACGGAAGATAATGTTGAAAGAATTATGCGATTTTTCCCTTTAGAAGCAATGGGCAACCTAATTAAAGAACCTTTTACACGTTTAAGTGCTGTTAAAACTGTTGCTAAACAGGTAGGTGAAAACTTATCAAAAGATTTTTCCGTACAACCTTTAGACATTCTAATTGTAATTATTTGGACAATTATCTTCATTTACCTTTCCTATGCTTTACTCAAAAAAAGAGATTTATAAATAATTATTAATTTATAATAGATATTCATACATTTGGAAAATTACTAGCAATTCAATCCTGTATGAAAAAATTAATAACAATCATTTCTTTTTTATGTGTATTACAAAGTTTCGCGCAAGGAGAAGCTAATTTTTGGTACTTTGGTGAAAATGCCGGATTAGATTTCAACAGTGGTTCTCCTATTGCACTTAATGATGGTCAATTAAACACTTTTGAAGGGTGTTCATCTTTCTCAGATTCAAATGGTAATTTATTATTTTATTCTGATGGAACTACTGTCTGGAATAAAAACCACACAGTAATGCCAAACGGATTAGGTTTAAAAGGTCACCCCTCAAGTACACAATCTGCTATGATAATTCCAAGGCCTGGAAGTACAAATGAATACTACCTTTTTACTGTTGGATCTGCAGTCTCAGGGGGTGAATTTGGATTCAATTATTATACTATCGATATGACCGCTGATGGTGGATTGGGTGATATTGTAGCAGGCCCTATTAATCTTTCAGGCATTAAGTCAAATTCATGGACAGAAAAAGTTGCCGCTATTAAAGGAGGTGATTGTAATACTTTTTGGGTACTCTCTTACGCTGAAAATCAGTTTTATGCTTATAAAGTTTCCAGTACGGGGGTTAATCCCAATGCCGTAACATCAACAACCTCTCACATTGCTGATGATAGAAGAGGTTACTTAAAAATAGCTCCAAATGGAAAAAAAGTAGCTATTGCACACATGGCTGACATGAAACTTTTACTCTATGATTTTGACAATACAACGGGAAAAGTAACAAACGAAATAAGTTTACCTCTTATTTTTCCAGAGAATAAACCTTACGGTGTTGAATTTTCTGCAAATAGTGAAAAACTATACGTGAATGCTTCAAATGACTACTATAGTAATATATTTTCTGAGTGGAATAACCCTAGTAATCACTTATCAACCTTATACCAATTTAATTTAAGTACAAATATAACTGCTGATATTATTGCTTCCAGAGAAATTATTGACTCTAGAAATTTATATAGAGGCGCACTACAATTAGGCCCTGACCAAAAAATTTACAGAGCTATCTCTGCATCTTATAATGTTGGAATTCCTTTTTTAGGTGTTATAGAAAATCCTGAAAATGATGGATTGGCTTGTAATTACCAACATGCTACTATTGATTTAGGTGGCAAAAATGCCACTCAAGGATTACCTCCTTTTATTGCATCTATCTTCTCCCAAATAGAAATCACAAGTGTAGATAGTCAGGGTACAACAACAGTTTTAAACGATCAAACAACAAATGTATGCGTTGGTGATAGCTTTGATATAGTTCCTGAACCTTTAACAGGTACTTCAACTTACAATTGGTATTTTAATGGTGCTACTACTCCTTTTTCAAATTCAAAAAATTTAACTTTTGCAAATATTAGTACCTCTGCAAGTGGTCTATATTCTTTAGAAGTTTCACAAACTGATAGTTGTGGAAATATCATTATCTTAGAAGGTGAATTTTCTATAGAAGTTTATGATGTTCCTGTTGCATACCAACCCTCACCTATAAATAAATGTGATAATGACAATGATGGATTTTATTCATTTGATTTAAAAAGTTTAAAAGATACAGAAGTACTAAATGGTCAAAGTTCAACAAAATTTAAGGTCTCTTATTTTAAAAACCTGGCTGATGCTGATACAAATTCTGATGAAATTACAAATCCATATACTAACTCTTCTGCTTATAGTACAGATACTATTATTGCAAAAATTTACAATATTCAAAATCCGGTTTGTTACGATACCAAAAGCTTTACGATTCAAGTATTTGAAACTCCCAAACCTTCTTTAACAATACCTGTTTTAGGTCAATGTGATTCTAATTTAATTGGAACAGATGTTGATGGCCTTGAAATTTTTGATTTAACCTTAAAAGAGCCCGAAATTTTAAATGGACAATCTCCATCAAATTTCACAATTACATATTTTATAGATGCTTCCCTAACAAATCTTATTTCAAATCCAACTGCCTTTTCAAATACCATAAGAAAACAACCTATTTATGTGAAAATAGTAAATACCTTGAATCCTAATTGCAGTGCCGTAACAAATTTTGAAATTGAAGTATTTGAATTACCAACTGTAACACCTTCAGCCAAATTAAAGCAGTGTGATAATGATACCGATGGATTTAGCACCTTTAATTTAACTGAAGTTAATGATAAAATTTCTGCAAATGCGACCAATGAATTTTTTACCTATTTTAAAACATATTCAGCTGCCGATACAAATGATAATTCTCAAGTAATTGCAAATCCTACTGCATATATTAACCAAAACGTAACAACTGATACTGTTTGGACTCGAATAGAAAATAGTAATGGTTGCCACCGTGTTTCTGAAATAAATTTAACTGTTTCAACAACTGGTATCCCTCCAACTTTTAAACAACGGGAATTTTATGAATGTGATGATTTTATAGATGTTATTAATAATGAAAGAGACGGAGTAACAGCCTTTGATTTTAGCGGTATTACCAATGATGTAAAAGCTCTTTTCCCTGCCAATCAACAATTAATTATATCTTATTATAGAGACGAAGCCGATGCTTTATCTGAATTAAATCCAATTGTAGATCCTTCAAACTATAGAAATGAAGGTTATACTAGCCCTCAAATTATTTATATAAGAATTGATAGTGAATTAGATAATGATTGTCTTGGTATTTGGCCTCGTATTACTTTAAATGTTGAACCTGTACCAGTTGCTAACAATGTTACTATAGACAGACAATGTGATGATGATTTTGATGAATTTTTTCCTTTTGACACTACAACTATTCAAACTACAGTTTTAAACGGACAAACAGGAATGGCTGTTTCTTATTTTGATCAAGATGGAAATTCACTACCAAGCCCATTGCCAAATCCTTTTCTAACTAAAAGTCAAACCATTACAATTAGAGTTACCGATATCAATTCTATAGACCCAGATGGTGCTTGTTTTGATGAAACTACATTAGAATTTATTGTTGATAAAAAACCTGTAGCAAACACAGTCCCTGACCTTGTTGAATGTGATGATAATATAGATGGTATTATATCATTTGACACATCTAATATTCAAACTACTGTTTTAAATGGACAAACAGGAATGCTTGTTTCTTATTTTGATGAAAATGGAAATTCACTTCCAAGTCCATTGCCAAATCCATTTATTACTGACACAAAAACAATCACAATTAAAGTTGAAAATGAGTTAAATGGTACCTGTACAGCTGAAACAACTTTAAATTTTATTGTAAATGAAAAACCTCAATTTGAATTATATCCAAGTGCAATTTACTGTTTAAATCTACCTCCTATTACTGTAGAAACATTCAATGCCTTAGATAATTACACCTATGAATGGAAAAATGAAAGTGGAACCGTTATAAGTACAAATTTTGATGCTGTTATTTCTAAAGCAGGTAAATATACCGTTATTGCCACTTCAGCTGAAGGATGTCAATCATTCCCTCAAACAATAACCATTGAAGCTTCAATAATTGCAACTATTACCTTAGACGACATCACAATTGTTGATGATTCGGAAAATAATTCTATCACCATTGCAACCGAAAATTTAGGAATTGGAGATTATGAATTTGCAATCCAAAAAATGGATGAATTTATGGGGTCTTTTCAAGATGAACCTTATTTTGAAAATCTAATGCCTGGTATTTATACTGTTTTTATTCGTGATAAGAATAGTTGTGGTATTGCTCAAATAGACGTTTCTGTTATTGGATTCCCTAAATTTTTTACACCTAATAACGATGGGTATAATGATACTTGGCTTGTGTTGGGTGTTAATGAAAATTTCTATGCCAACTCTAATATTTATATTTTTGACAGATTTGGAAAATTAATCACTCAAATTGATCCCAAAAGTAACGGTTGGGATGGTATATTTAATGGAAGACAACTACCTGCTACAGACTATTGGTTTTCAGTCGAATTAATTGACAATAACGGAAATATTAGAAGTAGAAAAGGTCATTTTAGTCTTATAAGGAGATAAGAACGCAATATTTTTTTATATTTTCCTGTTATAAATTATTAATACTAAGAGATTTATATTATATTTATAACTAAGGGAAGATTTTTTGCCATGAAAAAAATAATTGTCTTATTGTTAACGCTGTTTCCAATTATTTCAGCTTCACAAAATGAAGCAGCCATTTGGTATTTTGGGAATCAAGCTGGACTTGATTTCAATAGTGGAACTCCTGTTGTTCTTACAGACGGACAATTAAATACATATGAAGGTTGTGCCTCTATTAGCGATTCTTCGGGTAATCTACTTTTTTATACAGATGGTGTTTCTGTTTGGAATAAAAATCATAATATCATGCCTAATGGTACAGGATTAGATGGTAATTCTTCAAGTTCACAATCCGCAATTATTATTCCTAAACCTAATAACCCTAATCAATATTATATTTTTACAGTCGATGATAATCCATTGCCAATAGGTGGACAGCTAGGAATTAATTATTCAACTATTGACATTACCTCAAATGGCGGTTTAGGAGATGTAATCTCAAAAAATAATTTAGTTAAACAATACGCTTATGAAAAAATATCAGCTATTCGACATGCAAACAATAATGATTTTTGGGTTATTTCTTTTGTAAAAGATTCATTTTACGCTTGGCTTGTTAGTGGAACAGGTGTAAATACGACTCCTATAATTAGTTCTACTGGTATTAGTTCAACAAATGCTTCTCGTGGCTATCTAAAAACTTCAATTGATGGTTCTAAAATAGCAAGTGCAAATTTTGGAAATAACGGAACTTTAATGCTTTACGACTTTGATTCATCAACAGGAATTGTGAGTAACGAGATACAACTTAATTTTAATGATCCTGCTGATATCCCGTACGGAGCTGAGTTTTCCAAATTAGGCACAAAATTATATGCTACTACCTGTAGATTACCGGGGTCAGGTGTAGGCCCTCCCGGAAGACTATATCAATTCGATTTGGCAAATGCCAATGCAAGAACTTTAATTGAAGATCAAAATATTTACACACGAGGAGCTTTACAATTGGCTATTGACGGCAAAATTTACCGAGCACTCTCAAAAGTAACAACTGCACAAAATCAAGCAAGCGGCTCACAATATTTAGGCGTTATAAATGACCCAGAATTAGCTGGATTGGCTTGTAATTACACCCCTGATGCTATAGATGTAACAGTAGCAGGTGCATTTCCCACTCATAAAGTATTTGAAGGATTGCCTCCTTTTATGTCCTCTTACTTTTTGTTGCCTTCCATTACAGCAAATGATGTTTGTTTTGGGGATAGTACCATATTTAGCCTAAATTCAACAACACCTCCTTCAAGTATCACTTGGAATTTTGGAGATCCTTCAAGTGGAATAAATAATACTTCTACATTGCTAAATCCTACACACATTTTTTCATCATCAGGAGTTTTTTCAGTTACTGCAGATGTTATAATAACTGGTGTTCCTATTACACTTAATTTAGAGGTTACCGTTTACGACGTACCAACTGTTACATCTCCTGTTTCACTTATTCAATGTGATGATGACTTAGATGGTATTGTTGATTTTAATTTATTAGAAGCAAATACTTTAATTACTAGTGATACTCCACCCCCTACTATTTCCTATTTCCCTACTGAAATTGATGCTATAAACAACACAAGCCCTATTTCAAATGTAACTGCTTTCTCCGGTAGTACGGGAGACTCCGTTTGGGCTAGAGTAGAAAATACTGTTGGGTGTTTTGATACTGCTGAAATACAACTAAATGTAACCTCTACTCAAATTCCTGCCAGTTTAATGGTTACTTTTAACGAGTGCGATGATACAACTGATGGTAATGATGCTAATGGCTTTGTTACTTTTGACTTTAGTAGTGCTACTGCACAAATTCTTACTGCACTTCTTCCCACTACTAATCTCACTGTTTCTTATTATGAAAATATTCCTGATGCGTTAGCTCAACTTAATAGTATTAACCCTACAAACTACACCAATACAACACCTAATTCACAACAAATTGTAGTAAGAGTAAACGATTTAACAAACGACTGTTTTGGACTGGGTTATCACGTTACTCTAAACGTAAATCCTATCCCTCAATTTGAACTCGATACTACTGCCGATTTTTGTAGTGATGTTGCTACTCCAACTATTGGCGTGCAAAATCCTGATGCTGTTTATACTTACATTTGGGAAGATAGTGTTGGTACTGTTGTTGGAAATACCTCTGCTATCTCAGTAATGGCTTCCGATACGTATACCGTTACTGCAACTGACACCAGTAATGGCTGTCAAAACTCAAAAAGTATTATTGTCAATATTTACGATATTCCAGTGGTGACTTCTCCTGTTTCTCTTATTCAATGTGATGACAACTTAGATGGTACTGTTGACTTTAATTTAAATGAGGCAAACTCACTAATATCTTCTGAAAGTCCGTTTCCTAGTTTCTCCTACTTTTTATCTCAAAGCGATGCTGTAAACAATACAAACCCAATTTCAAATGTAACAGCCTTTTCTGGCAGTACTGGTGATACTGTTTGGGCTAGAGTGGTAAATAGTAACGGCTGTTTTGATACCGCTAAAGTGCAACTACAAGCTATTACAATTGATATTCCGAGTAATTTAATGATTACTTTTGATGAATGTGATGATTTATTTAATAACAACGATACTGATGGTATTGCTACTTTTGACTTTAGTGATGCTACTGAGCAAATTCTTAATGCGCTTCTTCCTACTACAAATCTTTCCGTTTCGTATTATAAAAATATTTCAGATGCACAAGCTAAACTAAATGATATAAACCCTAATAACTTTAGAAATACAGTACCTAATTCACAACAACTTTTTGCTAGGATAGATCACAATTCAATTAGTTGCTATAAAATTGAACCTCTTATCACTCTAAATGTAAATCCTGTTCCTAAATTTGATTTATTAGATACAATTGAATTCTGTTTTCTTTCCTTAGAATATAGTATTGGTATTGAAAATCCATCAGACGAATATGATTATCAATGGAGAAACGAGTTGGGAGAAATTATTGGGAGCACTCCAAATATTTCAATAAATTCTGAAGGATTGTATGCCGTTACTGCAACTAATAAAAATAATTGTATAAAAACAAAAAGTATACAAGTTAATAGTATTCCTGTAACCCCTTTATTAAATTTTGACAAGAATAATATTGTTCTTGTCGACAATTCAGAGAATAACACAATAACTGTATTGACAGACAATTTACCTACAAGCACCTACGAATTTGCCATAGATAATAACACTTTCCAAACTAATAATTTATTTGAAAATGTACCTGCAGGCATTCATACCATTAGAATTAGAGATGTCGAAAACTGCCTCGAATCTTCTGTAGATATTTCTGTAATTAATATCCCCAATTTTTTCACTCCTAATGGAGATGGCTATAATGATACTTGGCATGTAACAGGTATAGAGTTTCAACCTACCTCTAATGTGTATATATTTGACAGATTTGGAAAATTAATAGTTATTTTAAATCCATTAGGAAGAGGATGGGATGGTTTGTACAAAGGAAACCCTTTACCTTCAACAGATTACTGGTATAAAGTAGAACTGGATGATGGAAGAATACTAAAAGGTCATTTTAGCCTTATTAGAAGGTAATTTTAAATTCAATTTACCTTACTTTTGCAACATGCAATTTAAATTAGAATCTAAATTTAAACCTACTGGTGACCAGCCTGAAGCAATTAAACAATTAATAAGTGGTATAAAATCCAATGAAAAATATCAAACTTTATTAGGGGTTACTGGCTCAGGAAAAACATTTACTGTAGCTAATTTAATTGAAAAGGTTGAAAAACCAACTTTAGTTTTAGCACACAACAAAACCTTAGCGGCTCAATTGTATTCTGAGTTTAAACAATTTTTTCCAAACAATGCTGTGGAATATTTTGTTTCTTACTATGATTATTATCAACCTGAAGCTTATTTACCTGTTACAGGAACTTATATAGAAAAAGATTTATCTATAAATGAAGATATTGAAAAATTAAGAATTAGTGCTTCTTCAGCGCTGCTTTCTGGAAGAAGAGATGTTATTATTGTAGCTTCTGTTTCTTGTATTTATGGAATTGGAAATCCCGTAGAATTTAAAAAAAATATTATTTCTATTGAAGTTGATGAAGTTATTTCTCGTACATCCTTTTTACATCAATTAGTTTCAAGTCTTTACTCTAGAACAGAAACCGAAATAAGTAGTGGAACTTTTAAAGTAAAAGGAGATACTATAACCGTTTTTCCATCTTATGGAGAACACGCTTATAGAATTCATTTTTTTGGAGACGAAATTGAAGAAATAGAAAGTTTCGATGTTAGTAATAATAAGGTTCTTGAAAAATTTGATACCTTAAAAATATATCCTGCTAATTTATTTGTTACTTCACCTGATGTATTACAAAATGCCATTAAAAACATCCAAGATGATTTGGTAAAACAATATGATTATTTTAAAGAAATTGGTAAACATTTAGAAGCAAAACGCTTAAAAGAACGAACTGAGTTTGATTTAGAAATGATTCGAGAACTAGGCTATTGCAGTGGTATTGAAAATTATTCTCGTTATTTAGACCAAAGAGAGCCTGGCTCAAGACCTTTTTGTTTATTAGATTATTTCCCTGATGATTATTTAATGATTATTGATGAAAGTCATGTAACCATTCCTCAAGTTCATGCAATGTACGGCGGTGACAGGTCTCGTAAAGAAAATTTAGTTGAATTTGGATTTAGATTACCAGCGGCAATGGATAACAGGCCTCTAAAATTTGATGAATTTGAAGCTATTCAAAATCAAGTAATTTTTGTTAGTGCTACTCCTGCAGATTACGAACTACAAAAAACTGAAGGTGTTTTTGTGGAGCAAATAATTAGACCAACAGGCTTATTAGATCCAGCAATTGAAGTACGCCCTAGTATCAATCAAATTGATGATTTAATTGAAGAAATTCAGGTTCGAGTAGAAAAAGATGAACGTACTTTAGTTACAACACTTACTAAAAGAATGGCCGAAGAATTAACCAAATATTTCAGTCGAATCCAAATTCGATGCCGTTACATTCACTCTGACGTTGATACCTTAGAACGTGTTGAAATTATGGCCGATTTACGAAAAGGCTTGTTTGATGTATTAATTGGTGTAAATCTTCTACGTGAAGGATTGGATTTACCCGAGGTTTCTTTAGTTGCTATTTTAGATGCCGATAAGGAAGGTTTTTTACGCTCGCACCGTTCACTTACTCAAACTATTGGTAGAGCTGCTAGACATATTGAAGGAAAAGCAATTATGTATGCCGATAAAATTACCAATAGCATGCAATTAACCATTGATGAAACAAATCGAAGAAGAGAAAAACAAATAGCTTACAATACGGCAAACAACATTACTCCTACCCAAATTAAAAAAAGTATTGAAAATACGTTGGCAAAAAATACTGGAGCATCCTACCGATATGATTCTACTTCAAATATGGCTGCGGAAGAAGAACTAGCCTATTTAACAAAATCTGAAATTGAAAAGCGAATTCGTGATAAACGAAAACATATGGAAAAAGCAGCTAAAGAACTCGACTTTATTTTGGCTGCTAAACTACGAGATGAAATTAAAACTTTAAAAGAAAAAATATAAAAAGAAATAAGTAGTTTATAACATCAATCTTCAAAAGAGATTTCAGCTATAAACTACTTACTTAAACTAAATTATTAATTTCCTTTTTTATAATCTGCTAAAAACTTGGCTAAACCTATATCCGTCAATGGATGTTTTAGTAATCCTTTAATAGAAGACAAAGGCCCCGTCATTACATCTGACCCCAATTTAGCACAATCTATAATATGCATAGTATGACGTACAGAAGCTGCTAAAATTTGAGTTTCAAAACCATAATTATCATAAATTAATCTTATTTCAGATATAAGGTGTAAACCATCTGTTGATACATCGTCTAATCTACCAATAAAAGGTGAAACATAGGTTGCTCCTGCTTTTGCTGCTAATAATGCCTGTCCGGCAGAAAAAACTAGCGTTACGTTTGTTTTAATCCCTTTGTCAGAAAAATACTTACAAGCCTTTACTCCATCTGCAATCATCGGTAGTTTTACTACAATTTGAGGATTTAAAGCGGCCAATTCTTCACCTTCTTTAATCATTCCTTCATAATCTGTAGCAATAACTTCTGCACTAACATCACCATCTACAACTTCGCAAATTGCTTTGTAATGGTTTATAATATTGGTAGCACCTGTAATGCCTTCTTTTGCCATTAATGATGGGTTTGTAGTAACTCCATCTAATATTCCCAATGCTTGAGCCTCTTCAATTTGATCTAAGTTGGCAGTATCAATAAAAAATTTCATGTATTCTTAATTTATTAATTAATTTTATTTTATATGGTCATTGAGCGTAGTCGAAATGATATATTTTTACAATATTAACAGCCACTTCAACTTCGCTCAGCGACTGCGATGCAAAGTTACAATTTATAATGATTCATTAATAATTTTTCATAAATTGTATCTGGCAATATTTTTTTTAATACAATTGAAAATTTTTGCATAAAACTCCCTACTTTATAATGAATCTTTGGTTTGTTAGTATTAATAATTTTATAAATAGCTTCTGCCATTTCAATAGGGTCACTTCCACTATTGACATGAGTATCCATTAAATCTAAATTTTCTTGATACACTTTTTTATATGGTGAATTTTCAAAAACGGGTGTATGATATCTTCCTGATGCAATATTAGTAGCAAAATCACCAGGAGCTACATTGGTAACTTTGATACCAAATTTTTTAACTTCCATACGTATAGCTTCAGTTGCAATTTCTAAAGCACCTTTAGTCGCTGAATAAATTCCTCTAAAAGGTAAGCCCATATAACCAGCAATGGACGTTACATTAATTATGAGTCCACTTTTTTGTTTTCGCATTTGTGGTAATACCGCTTTCATTACATCAATTGCACCAAAAAAATTTGTGTTAAACACCTTACGCATTTCATTTGTAGGCGTTTCTTCAATAGGGCCAGTAATTCCCATACCTGCATTATTTATCAAAATATCTAACTTACCTTCATTTTTAATCACTTCTTCAACAGCATTTATTATAGTATCAACATCATTTACATCAAGAGATACCAACTTAAAAGGGTGATTTTTAATATTACTAGCGTTTCTACTTGTTCCATAAACTACAAACCCTTTTTGAGTTAAATATTCTCCAACAGATTTACCAATTCCCGAAGAACCTCCTGTAATTAAAACTACTTTAGACATAAATTAAATTGGTTATTAGGCTGTAAAGTTATAAAGTTAAATTAAAGTTGAATGCTAAAAGCTAAAAATAGTGTACAAAAAAAGGCAAGCTACCTACATCACACTGCTACAACCTAATACCCTTGCTGCGTTCCCGCCCTGGGGGATTCAAAGGGAGCTAGTTGTGTAGGACTTGCCAGCTGCAAATTTACAATCAATTTTTAGCATTAGCAATGATTTTTTTATAATTTTATGTAACATTTTTAATTAACTGTTTACTAATAAATTACTTAAAACAATTTATTAATATTAACAATTAGCCTGATATACTAAACGGTATTTAGTATATTTGTTAAACTAAAACCTATACTTTTAATATGGAAAACCAAACAACTACACCAAAACAGATAATGTTAAACTATGGCTTAATGTTAGGACTTACAAGTATTTTAATTAATGTAGTTATTTTTGCCATTGGTAAAACTTACGAGCCTCACTGGTCAGTAGGTGTTCTTGGATTTATTGTAATGATTGTTATATTAGTCCTAGGAATCAAAAAGGTGAAAGAAATTAATGGCGGTTACTTAAGCTTAGGTGAAGCTTTAAAAACAGGGCTAGGAATTGCCTTAATCTCAGCATTCATTAGTGTTATTTATACGCTAATTTTTACAAATTATATTGAACCAGATTATTTTACAAGGATGGCAGAGGTTCAACAACAAAAAATGTTAGAAACCTATCCTAATTTTACCGATGAGCAACTAGAAGCTTCTATGGCTATGGCACAAAAAATGTCAGGCCCTTTTGTAACTTCAGCGATGACAATTATTGGTAGCTTGTTTTTTGGGTTTATAATTGCTTTAATTGGAGGATTAATTATGAAAAAATCGAATGAAGAAATTGATAGTATTTAATAAAACAGAACATTAAATGGATATATCAGTAGTTATTCCACTATTGAACGAAGAAGAATCTTTAAATGAATTATATGATTGGATTGCAAAAGTTATGCAATCCAATCATTATTCTTATGAAATCCTTTTTATAGACGATGGTAGCACCGATAATTCTTGGAAAGTAATTGAAAAATTATCAGAAAAAGATAACAATGTAAAAGGAATTCGTTTTCAAAAAAATTATGGAAAATCTCAGGCTTTAAATGCTGGATTCAAAAAAGTAACTGGTGATGTTATTATAACAATGGATGCTGATTTACAAGATAGTCCTGATGAAATTCCAGAATTATATAACTTAATTAAAAAAGAAAACTTCGATTTAATTTCTGGCTGGAAAAAAAAGCGCTATGATTCTAAAATTAGAAAAAACATTCCATCTAAGCTGTTTAATGCAGCTGCACGTAAAACATCTGGACTGAAATTACACGACTTCAATTGCGGATTGAAAGCCTATAAAAATGAAGTTGTAAAAAATATTGATGTCAACGGTGAAATGCATCGATATATCCCTGTTTTAGCTAAAAATGCAGGATTTGTAAATATTGGTGAAAAAGTAGTAGCACATCAAGCACGAAAATATGGTGTAACTAAATTTGGGATTGATAGATTTATCAATGGTTTCCTAGATTTAATCACTATTTGGTTTTTATCCAAATTTGGGAAAAGACCCATGCACTTATTTGGACTATTGGGAACTATAATGTTTATTATTGGTTGTTCTTTTGCATTTTATTTGGGAATTGACAAACTATTTTTAAATCCCTCGGGAAGATTAATTACACAACGGCCTCAGTTTTATATGGCTTTAGTAACTATGATTATTGGAACTCAATTTTTTTTAGCAGGATTTTTAGGCGAAATTATTTTACGCACTAAAACCGATACCAAACGTTACAATGTTTCAAGTAAAATTAATTGCTAACAAATTTCTATAAAATTATTATTTAATAGTATTTTTGCATTAAAATTAATTTAAAGATTATGAGCGCAATTTTAGAAAAAGCCAAGCTTTGGCTATCTGACACTTTTGATGCCACCACACAACAAGAAATTCAAGAACTTATTAATAACAATCCCGAACAATTAACTGAACGATTTTATAAAAACTTAGAGTTTGGTACTGGTGGAATGCGTGGTATTATGGGTGCTGGTACTAACCGAATTAATAAATATACTTTAGGTAAAGCCACTCAAGGATTGGCAAATTATTTAAAACAATCGTTCCCTAATAAACCATTGAAAGTGGCAATTGCTTTTGATTGTCGTCATAACAGTCAATCTTTTGCAAAAATTGTAGCAAACGTGCTTTCTGCCAATACTATAAAAGTTTATTTATTTGAAGATATGCGCCCTACACCTGAATTATCCTTTACTGTTAGGCATTTAGGTTGTGATGCTGGCATTGTTTTAACAGCATCTCACAATCCTCCAGAATATAACGGATACAAAGTATACTGGAATGATGGTGCACAAATTATACCACCTGATGATGCAAATATTATTAACGAAGTAAATAACTTGGATTTTTCTGAAATTAATTTTAATGCCAATGAAAATCTAATTCAATATATAGGTAAAGATATAGATGAAGTTTTTGTAGCTGCTTCAGTAAAAAATGGCACTTTTAATGTAAAAGGAAGAGAAAATCTAAAAATTGTTTTCACTTCATTACACGGAACATCTATTAAACTAATTCCAGATGCATTAGCAAAAGCAGGTTATACAGATGTTAATATTGTTGAAGAACAACGAGAACCAAATGGTGATTTCCCAACCGTTGCTTCTCCAAACCCTGAAGAACCTGCTGCTTTAAAAATGGCTATTGATTTGGCTAACAATATAAATGCAGACATTGTTATTGGAACTGACCCTGATAGTGACAGAATAGGAATTGCCGTTAGAAATTTAGACGGTAATATGATTCTTTTAAATGGCAACCAAACAATGAGTGTTATGACCGATTTTTTGATTAAAAACTGGCAAACGCAAGGTAGATTAAATGGGAAACAATTTGTTGGTTCTACCATAGTTTCAACCAATTTAGTTAATAAAATTGCTGAAAGTTATGGCGTTGAAACCAATGTTGGTTTAACAGGCTTTAAGTGGATTGCTAAAATGATACGCGATGCAGAAGGTAAACAAGACTTTATTGGTGGTGGAGAAGAAAGTTTTGGTTATATGGTTGGTGATTTTGTACGTGATAAAGATGCTGTAACCGCTACTTTATTAGCTTGTGAAATTGCTGCCAATGCAAAAACTAATGGAAGTTCATTTTACGAAGAATTACTTAAATTATACATAAAACATAATTTTTACAAAGAACATTTAATTGCTATTGTAAAAAAAGGAATGGATGGTGCTGAAATTATTAGTAAAATGATGGTTGAATTACGTAAAAACCCTTTAAAAGAAATTGACGGATCAAAAGTTAAGTATTTATACGACTATCAGGCTTCCACAAAAACCAACTTATTAACCGGCTCTGTAGAAACAATTACCACTGAAAAATCCAACGTATTAATTTACCATACTGAAGATGGCACAAAAGTAGCTGCACGACCAAGTGGAACGGAACCAAAAATAAAGTTCTATTTTAGCGTTAATTTACCTTTAGACTCTATTGAAAATTCAAAAGCAGTTGAAACTAAATTAGATGCTAAAATCCAACGAATTATTAAAGAAATGAAATTAGCTTAATGAACTATTTTAAGAAAATTATAAAATACGCCAAACCGTATACAAAATTCGCCTGGCTTAATATTTTGTTCAATATTTTATATGCTATTTTTAATGTTTTAACCATCGTCGCTTTTATTCCTGTATTGAATATTTTATTCAAACAGGAAAATAAAATTGAAGCAATTCCCGTTTACAATGGAATTTTCTCTTTAGGAAAATATGCGCAAGAAAGTTTCTACTATTTCATTTCTCAAAAAATTGAAAATGAAGGCGTTATAAATACCTTAGTTTTTGTATGTCTGCTAACACTCTTTTTATTTTTCTTCAAAAACTTATTTAGATATCTCGCATCATTTGCACTATCATTTTTACGAAATGGTGTAGTTAAAGATTTACGAGATAGTATTTATCAAAAAATTATTGAATTGCCTATCGCCTATTTTTCAGAAAAAAAGAAAGGTGATATTATTGCTCGTATGACTTCTGATGTGCAAGAGATTGAGAATTCTTTTTTAACTTCGCTGGAATCTGTAGTTCGAGAACCTTTAACCATCTTAATTTCATTAATAATTATGCTGGTTATAAGTACAAAACTAACCTTATTTGTGTTTATTTTATTACCTATTTCAGGCTTTATAATTTCATCTATTAGCAAAAAATTAAAAGCACAATCGTTAAAAGCACAACAAGAAACTGGTAATTTTCTGTCGTTTATTGAAGAAACTTTAACCGGTTTAAGAGTGATTAAAGGATTTAATGCAGAAGATAAAATAAGGGCTAAATTTAAAAATTCAACCAACAATTTTAGACTTTTAATGAATAGTGTATTACAGCGTAAAACACTAGCTTCACCAATGAGTGAATTTTTAGGTTCAGCCACTATTATTTCAATATTATGGTATGGCGGAAAATTAGTTTTAGGAGATCACAGCACGTTACGTCCTGAACAATTTTTAACTTACATTGGCTTATTTTATTTAATTTTAAACCCTGTAAAGTCTTTAACAACAGCATTTTACAATATACAAAAAGGAAATGCTTCTGCTGAGCGTATTTTAGACATTTTAGAAACTAAAAATACTATTGTTGACAAGCCAAACGCCATTAATAAAGAATCTTTTGACAAAAGTATATCATTTGAAAATATTTCTTTTAAATACAAAGATGAGTATGTGCTGAAGAACTTTTCACTTAAATTAAAAAAAGGTCAAACTGTTGCGTTGGTTGGACAATCAGGAAGTGGGAAATCTACGTTAGCCAATTTAATCACTCGTTTTTATGATGTTAACAAAGGAGTTATTAAAATTGACGGTATTGATATTAAAAATATTTCTCAAAAATCATTAAGAGGATTGATGGGTATTGTGACTCAAGATTCTATTTTATTTAATGATACTGTTAAAAATAACATTAGCTTAGGAGTTGAATCTGCTACTGATGCTCAAGTAATTGAAGCTGCCAAAATTGCCAATGCTCATGAATTTATCAAAGATTTACCCGAACAATATGAAACTAATATTGGGGATAGTGGCAATACACTTTCAGGAGGTCAAAAACAACGGTTGAGTATTGCACGTGCAGTACTTAAAAACCCGCCTATCATGGTTTTAGATGAAGCAACTTCAGCTTTAGATACTGAAAGTGAACAATTAGTCCAAAAAGCTTTGGAGAAAATGATGGAAAATAGAACATCGTTAGTGATTGCTCATAGGCTTTCAACCATTCAAAGAGCAGATTTAATTGTAGTGATGAAAAAAGGTGAAATTGTGGAACAGGGAAAACACAATGAGTTGTTAGGTAAAAAAGGCGAATACTTCAAGTTGGTAACAATGCAATCGCTTTAATTCAAAAGCAATACCCTTTTTCTAAGCGTCACACTGAGCTTGTCGAAGTGTTATTTAAAATCTCATCATAATATAATTGTAAAGAATCTGAATCATTCCGATAGACATCGGAACGGATGGACGTAAACAATATTTTCTATTTAGAAAATTGTCAATTATCAATTACTTTAAGTCCTAATTTTTCAGCTTTTCTAAGCATAAAAGTATATGCTTCATCATAATTATTAGTTATTTCACCTTCTAAAATAGCTTCTTTAATGGCATCTTTAATCTGCCCTATTTCTCTACAAGGCTTTAAATTGAAAGTTTTCATAATAACATCTCCTGATATTGGTGGTTGAAAATTACGAATGTGATCACGCTCTTCAACTTCTTTAATTTTTTGGCGAACCATTTTAAAATTCTGATGGTATTTTTTAAAACGAGATGGATTTTTAGTTGTAATATCTGCCTCACACAACGTCATTAAACTTTCAATATCATCACCCGTATCAAATACTAATCTTCTAACTGCCGAATCGGTAACTTCTGTTGCCAACACAATAGGTCTGGAGCTTAAAAAAACCATTTTTTGAACAAATTTCATTTTTTCATTCAAGGGCATTTTTAACCGTTTAAATAATTTATACACCATTTTTGCCCCAACAAATTCGTGTCCGTGAAAAGTCCACCCAATTGTTTTATGAAATTTTTTAGTTGGTGCTTTTCCTATATCGTGTAATAAGGCCGCCCAACGCAACCACAAATCATGGGTATTTTTAGAAATATTATCTACTACTTCTAAGGTATGGTAAAAATTATCTTTGTGTTTTTGTCCTTCCACTTCATCTACACCTTGTAAATTTGTTAATTCAGGTAAAAAACGCTCTAATAATTTAGTTTTATGCAATAATAAAAGCCCTACAGATGGAACTTTAGATAACATTATTTTATTAAACTCATCTACTATCCGTTCACGAGTTATAATATCAATTCGTTTAGCATTTCTGGTAATAGCATTTAGTGACTCTTCTTCAATAGTAAAATTTAATTGTGACGCAAACCGTATTGCACGCATCATTCGTAAAGGGTCATCAGAATAGGTAATATCAGGGTTTAAAGGGGTTTTAATAGTCTTTGCATCTAAATCATTCAATCCATTAAAAGGATCTAATAATTTCCCAAAATCTTTACTATTTAAACTAAAAGCCAATGCATTAATGGTGAAATCTCTCCTGTTTTGATCATCCTCTAACGTACCAATTTCAACTTCAGGATTTCTACTATTTTCAGCATACGATTCTTTCCTGGCTCCCACAAATTCAACTTCAACATCATCATAATATAACATTGCAGTTCCATACGTTTTAAAAACTTGCACCTTTGGTTTATTTGGCAGTAAATTAGCCACCTCTTTGGCCAACTCAATTCCACTCCCAACTGCAACAATATCAATATCTTTTGGTGTTCCTCTCTTTAAAAAATAATCACGTACAAAACCACCAATTACGTAGGTTTCTACATGTAAATTAGCTGATGCTTCTGAAATATATTCAAATATTGGATGCTTTAAAGCATTGATATGATTGTTATTTTTTGTCATGTTTTCTAAACAAATAAGACTCTTAAAAAAAACGTCATTCTGTTCCGATAGTTATCGGAATTATTTCAGAATCTCATCAAACTATTTACTTATTATGATGTTACCCTAAAACAAGCCCGCCTGTTGCTGACAGGTTCAGGTTGACGAAAATTTCATATCTTAAAAACTACTGTTTTATTTATCAATTAATTAATCACGAAGCACTATCAACTCTCCATTATCTCCTATTTTTAAAATAGTAGAAGATTTGTCATTTATATCTTCGCGCTGCAAATCTACAATATAGTCTACGCTATCCAAAATTGATTTTTCAATTTCTTGAAAACTTTTAGGAGTTGGATTATTACTAATATTGGCAGAAGTTGAAACTATTGGTTTCTCAAACTTCATTATTAATTGTTTACAAAAATCATTTTGCACAATTCTAATAGCCACTGTATTATCTTTTGCTACTACATTTTTAGCCAATCCAATTGGATTATTATAAATAATAGTTGTTGGCTTTGATGTTTCATTTAAAACTTTTAAAATATTTTTTGAAATTAATGGTATATACTTTTGAAGCATTTCAATACTATCAACTAAAATAATTAAGCTCTTACTTTCAGGGCGCTGTTTAATTTTAAAAATTTTTTCAACAGCTCCTTTTGAAGTTGCATCACAACCAATTCCCCAAACAGTGTCTGTAGGGTATAATAGAACTTTTTTGTCTTGTAGTACTTGAATTGATTTTTTTAATTCAGTAGTCATTTAATATCTAAATTTTAATTGATAAGTTTTTTAAGCCAATTTAAAAAAAAATCCAATTTATATTTTGGGCATAAATCCAAACTTTGCAAACATAAAAATAGTTTATTATTATTTTTATCACTTAAAAACAAATTAAACTTATACCATATTAAAGGTTTTTTATAGGAACCAAAATACAAAAGTTGATAATCCTTTTTTAAAATACATGTCATATTTTTTATTTCAAGATGGTTTGCTAAGGATTGAATCATGAATTGAGAAGGGTTCCTAAATCTGTGTTGAATATTATATATTAACATTTCAGGATTATTATCAAAATAATTTTTGATAGTTGTTTTACGTATAGAAGCCGGAGTGTGATCTAATCTTAAATATTTTTTAAACCCTAATTTCACAGCTATATTTTGCTGAGCTTTTTTGTAGCCATATTTTTTGTTTTTTGTTTTTCCTCCCAACCAATATACAATTTTCTGATGAACTACCTTGTACAATGTATTGGTATCAAACGATTTAAACTTACCTCTTAAAACTGGAAATCCTTTATCAAAAAAATCCGTTATTTTGGTTTCCTTCATTAAAAAAAGGTCATCATTAAAGTAAATAAAATGCTCAGCTAAATTTGGAATTCGATACAACATAGACTCAATAGAAACGCTATTGAAGGTAGGTAAATAAGATTCAAATCCCGCAAAAATTTCTTTATGATCAATAATTTTTACATTAGGATATTTTTCTCTTTTCACTTTTCCCCTTAAAAATAAAGGTACTTGTTCATCTGTAACAATAAAAATAGTTCTTACAAAAGGAGCAAATTTTAAAATGGATTTTACAGAAAACTCAATTTCATCAACTTGATTGAACCGAGTTAAAAACTGTTGATTATTTAATTTAGATTTATCTTCTAAATAATTGCTCATTTTATTAAAATGAGATTCATCATTACCATCAACCCAAGCTATTACAACATCAATTGGGTAATCTGTATTTATATTTTGTTGCATTAATCATATATAAAAAATTACGAACAAATATAGTCAATATAATTTTTTAAACGGCTACATCATTTTCCCGAAGTGCATCGTTCAATGAAGTTTTTTTATTGGTGCTTTCTTTTCTTTTACCAATAATCATAGCACAAGGCACATTATATTCTCCTGCAGGAAATTGTTTCTTATAACTACCTGGTATTACTACTGAACGTGCAGGAACTCTTCCTTTTACTTCAATTGGTTTATCACCTGTTACATCAATAATTTTTGTACTCATGGTTAATACCACACCCGCACCTAAAACAGCTTCAGTTTCTACATGTACTCCTTCCACAACTATACAGCGTGAACCAATAAACACATTATCTTCAATAATTACTGGTGCAGCTTGTAAAGGTTCTAAAACTCCTCCAATTCCAACACCTCCACTTAAGTGTACATTTTTACCAATTTGTGCACAACTACCAACAGTTGCCCAAGTATCAACCATGGTTCCTTCATCTACATAAGCACCAATATTAATATAACTCGGCATTAATATTGTGCCACTTGAGATATACGACCCATAACGTGCTACGGCATGAGGCACTACTCTAATACCCTTTTCTTTATACCCTGTTTTTAACGGAATTTTATCATGATACTCGAAAATACCCACTTCCATAGTTTCCATTTTTTGAATAGGAAAATATAGTACTACTGCTTTTTTTACCCATTCATTCACTTGCCAACCACTTTCAACAGGCTCTGCAACTCTTAGCTTACCATTATCTAATAAATTTACAACTTTACGAATTGCTTTTTGAGTAGTTTCCTCTTTTAATAAGGCGCTATTGTTCCAAGCAGATTCTATGATTTTTCTAATTGTATTCATTCCTTCAAAATTCTATGAATTACAAATATATAGCATTAAAAAAATATATAATTCAAAATCACTAAATTTACACGAATTTATTAATTATGTTATTATTTTGGCGCGAATTTTAGGGTTAGATTACGGAACAAAAAGAATAGGTATTGCAGTTACAGATGAATTGCAAATTATTGCCTCTGGTTTAACTACTGTTACTACTAAAAAAATATTCTCTTTTCTGACGGAATATCTAAAAAAAGAAGATGTTGCATTATTTGTTGTTGGCGAACCTAAACAAATGAATAATACTGAAAGTGAGAGTGAACAATTTATAAAACCCTTTATTTTAAAATTGAGTCAAACATTTCCTAAAATCCCCATAAAACGTATAGACGAACGCTTTACTTCAAAAATAGCTTCTCAAAGTATGCTAGACAGTGGTTTAAAAAAGAAGCATCGCCAAAATAAAGCGCTTATAGATGAGGTTAGTGCTACCATAATTTTACAATCTTTTTTACAACAAAATGAAAAATAATATATTTAGAAAAATTGTTGTCTTTATTAGAAGAAAATATAGGGTACTCTTCAAAAAATACTACCGTAAAAAAGATATTGAACTTTTGAAGGATAAGAACTTTGTGATTGTTTGTGATAATTGTTGGGCTGGATCTGTATATCAATGGATAAAACGACCATACAACTCCCCTTTTATTAGTATTGGTTTTATGGAGATTGCTATATAAAATTACTCTCAAATTTTGATTATTATATGGCTCTTCCTCTAAAATTTATTACTGAAAGTAAATATAAAAATAGAGAAATTACCTATCCACTTGCATTGTTAGGTGACATTAAACTTCATTTTACGCATTATAAATCGGAAGAGGAAGCCAACATTAAATGGATAAGAAGAACGGCTAGAATGCTAGAAGAAACTAACAGAGATAATTATATTTTTATGATGTCTGACGCTTGGTATGCAACAGAACAAAATTTTAAAGATTTTGGAGAGCTACCATTGAAAAACAAAATTTCGTTTTCAATTCATGAATATAAACACCTAAATCTTAAAAACCATTATCAAGTTTTAGAAATTGATAAAAACTTTAAAGATTGTATTCCAAATGGAGTAAAACTTTTCAAAATTAATTTCATTTATATGAATCTATATAAATGGATAAATGAGTGTTTATCCTAATTCTAAACCTACCTTTTTGTTTTAACTAATAATTTGTACTTTTGCAATCCAAAAAAATAATATGATATTACCAATTATTGCATATGGCGATCCCGTTTTAAGAAAAGTAGGTGTTGCTATTGATAAAGATTACCCAAACCTTTCTGAACTTATTGAAAATATGAAGGAAACAATGGTAAATGCACAAGGTGTTGGTTTGGCTGCACCACAAGTTGGCAAAGCAATTCGACTTTTTATTATAGACACTTCTCCATTTGCTAAAGATGACGAATTAGAAGAAGATGAACGTGAATTTTTGGCCAATTTTAAAAAAATATTTATCAATGCCAAAATTGTAAAAGAAGAAGGAGATGAATGGTCATTTAGTGAAGGATGCCTTAGCATACCAGAAATAAGAGAAGAAGTTTTTAGAGAAGAAAAAATCACCATTGAATACGTTGATGAAAATTTCGAAAAACATACTGATACTCTTGATGGGCTGGCTGCAAGAGTTGTACAACATGAGTATGACCATATTGAAGGAATTTTATTTACAGATAAAATTTCATCATTAAAAAAACGATTAATTAAAAAGAAATTAGAAAACATTTCAAAAGGAAAAGTAAACCCTGATTATAGAATGAAATTTCCTTTATTAAAAAGAAAATAAACTTATGGAATTAAAAGATATAGTGGCAATAACTGGAAAACCAGGACTGTATGAAATTAAAGCACAATCTAAAGGAGGAATTATTGTAGAGTCATTGCTCGATAATAAAAAATTTCCAATTACTGCAACACATAACATTAGTGCTTTAAATGAAATTGCAATTTTTACGTATGAAGAAGAAATCCCATTGCGTATTGTTTTTAAAGCTATTAGCGAAAAAGAAAATGGAAAAGAAGCTATCAACCCTAAAGAAAGTAGTCAAGTTTTAACTTCTTATTTTCGTGAAATTTTACCAAATTTTGATGAAGAGCGTGTGTACACTTCAAACATAAAAAAAGTTTTACAATGGTATAATTTACTAGCTTCTAATAATTTTGACTTTTCTTCAATTAAAGAGGAAGAAGAAGAAGAAGAAGAAAATCAAGCAACTAAAGAAGCTTAATTATGCACACAAGAGAACAGCAACTTGAAGCCATAAATCGTTTGTTAAACATTATGGACGAGTTGCGTTCTAAATGCCCATGGGATAAAAAGCAAACATTCCAATCTCTTAGACACCTAACCATTGAAGAAACTTATGAATTAGGTGATGCCATCCTTAAAAATGACTTTCAAGAAATTAAAAAAGAATTAGGAGATTTATTGCTCCATATTGTTTTTTATGCAAAAATTGGCTCAGAAACCAATGATTTTGACATTGCTGATATTGCAAACTCCATTGCTGAAAAATTAATTTACCGTCACCCTCATATTTATGGAGATGTTACCGTTAAAAATGAAGATGATGTTAAGCAAAACTGGGAAAAACTAAAATTAAAAGAAGGTAAAAAATCTGTGTTAGAAGGAGTTCCAACCTCTCTCCCATCTATGGTAAAAGCAAACAGAATACAGGAAAAAGTTGCAGGAGTAGGTTTTGATTGGGAAAAACCTGAACAAGTTTGGGAGAAAGTACAAGAAGAATTAGGCGAACTAAACGACGAAATTGAAAAAGGAAATATTGAAAATATAGAAGCGGAATTTGGAGACGTGATATTTTCTATGATTAATTATGCACGTTTTATAAACGTTAACCCTGAAAATGCACTAGAAAGAACAAACATAAAATTTATAAAACGCTTTCAATATTTAGAAGAAGCAGCTAAAAAAGAAGGCAAATCGCTACATGATATGTCGCTTACTGAAATGGATGTATTTTGGAACGAGTCAAAAAAATTATACAAATAATAATTTCTACTTATAATCTCTCAAAATAATTTTCTATTTTAGTGATATAAATTCATTAAAATGGGTAAAATTGTAATAATTACCGGTGGCAGTAAAGGTTTAGGTTTTGGATTGGCCAGTGTGTATCATCAAAACGGGTATCGAGTAATTTCAATCTCAAGAAGTAAAATTGAAAAACTATATACCGTAGAACAATATCAATGCGACCTTAGTAAAACAGAGACCATTGAAGGTGTAATAACAGAAATATTCTCACATTTAGATAAAAATAGTACAACAAACCTCACCTTAATTAACAACGCCGGAGATTTAGGAACCATAAATACCATAGATAAACTATCTCCACCAGAAATTAATTATACCATTCAGGTAAATTTGGTGGCTCCTCTTATTCTAAATTCTCTTTTTATCAAATTTTCAAAAGACTGGGATTGCAAAAAGCAGATTTTCAATATTTCTTCTGGTGCAGCCATAAATCCTTATGAAAGTTGGAGCCTATATTGCTCTTCTAAAGCTGGGCTAGATATGATGACCAAAGTAATTTCAAAAGAACAAAAAGAAAGAAATAACGGTGTTAGCATTGTTTCAATATATCCAGGAATTGTTGATACTGATATGCAAACTAAAGCTAGAAATACACCTAAAGCAAACTTCAAATCTGTTCAACGTTTTATAGATTTTTACAAACATGGCGATTTATTTACACCAAAAGAAGTGGCTGAGAAAATTTATCAACTAGATATTTCTGGAGAATTAAAAAACGGACGAATATTAGATATTAGAAATACCTAAATTACTTTTTATGGCGTTCCCCTTTGGGGCAGGCTTTCACTACTCGCTCTTTAATGAAAAACATTAAAGTAGCTCAAACAAACCGTTCAATCCCTAACGCAAAAAGCCTAACATCTTTTACAATGTTAGGCTTTTATAAAATATCAATTCACTTACACTTTTTTAGCATTTTTAACTTTTTGTTTCAATAAAGCAATATCTATAACTTCTCTCATTTCTGAAACATAATTAAATTTCAGCCCTTTTAAATAAGTTTGTTTAATTTCTTTAATGTCTTTCTCATTTTCTGCTGAAAGAATTATCTCTTTAATGTTGGCTCTTTTCGCAGCTAATATTTTCTCTTTAATTCCACCTACTGGCAATACTTTACCTCGCAGGGTAATTTCTCCTGTCATTGCTAAATGAGCTTTTACCTTTCTTTGCGTAAACACTGATACTAAAGAGGTTAGCATAGTAATACCTGCACTTGGTCCATCTTTAGGCGTTGCACCTTCAGGAACGTGAATATGCACTTTATATTCATCTAGTATTTTACTGTCAATTCCAAAATCATTCGCATTTGCTCTAATATACTCCATTGCAATTGTAGCAGATTCTTTCATTACTTTCCCTAAATTTCCAGTAATGGTTAATCCTTTTCCTTTTGAGATAATAGATTCAATAAATAAAATATCACCACCTACTTGTGTCCAAGCCAAACCTGTTACAACACCTGCAACATTATTGCTTTCATACTTATCTCTTTCTAGGTGAGATGGGCCTAATACTTTTTCAATTGTTTCTATTGAAATTTTAGTATTGTATTCTTCTTCCATTGCTATGGATTTTGCCGCATAACGTACCATTTTAGCAATTTGTTTTTCCAAACCTCTTACACCTGATTCACGTGTATAGGCTTCAACTATTTTTTCTAGTTGTTTTTTACCAATTTGTAAATGTTCTTTTGTTAACCCGTGTTCTTTTAGCTGTTTAGGTAACAAATGGCGTTTTGCTATCTCTACTTTCTCTTCAATGGTATATCCAGAAACATTTATTATCTCCATTCTATCTCTTAAAGCCCAAGGAATGGTCGACAAACTATTCGCTGTTGCAATAAAAAGTACTTTTGATAAATCGTAATCTTTCTCTAAATAATTATCGTAAAAAGTCGTATTTTGTTCTGGATCTAAAACTTCAAGCATTGCCGAAGAAGGATCTCCATTATGACTTGATGACGCTAACTTATCAATCTCGTCTAATACAAAAACCGGATTTGAAGTTCCTGCTTTTTTAATATCTTTAATAATTCTACCTGGCATTGCGCCAATATAAGTTTTCCTATGCCCACGAATTTCTGCTTCATCACGCAACCCTCCCAAAGACATTCTAACATATTTTCTTCCAATAGATTCAGCAATTGATTTACCCAAAGAGGTTTTACCAACACCTGGAGGTCCGTACAAACAAATTATTGGAGACTTCATATCACCCTTTAATTTTAATACAGCTAAATGCTCAATAATACGTTCTTTTACTTTATCTAAACCAAAATGATCTCTATCTAATATTTTTTGAGCACGTTTTAAATCAAATTTATCTTCTGAATACTCATTCCAAGGTAAATCTAACAATAAATCTAAATAATTACGTTGAACAGAATATTCTGCAACCTGTGGATTCATACGCTGTAAACGTCCCAACTCTTTTTCAAATGTTTCCTTAATATCATCATTCCACTTTTTAGTTTTGGCCCTTTCTCTCATTTCTTCCAACTCCTCATCATAAGAAACACCACCTAATTCTTCTTGAATTGTTTTTAACTGTTGATGTAAATAATATTCACGCTGCTGTTGATCCATATCAGAACGTGTTTTAGATTGGATGTCACTACGCAATTCTAAACGCTGTAATTCTGCATCCATCTTCTTTAGGGTAAGTAATGCTCTCTCTTTTAAATTCTTAGTTTCTAACAATTCTTGTTTTTCCGCTACTTTTAAATTCATATTGGAAGAAACAAAATTGATTAAAAAAGGCTTACTTTCTATATTTTTAATTGCAAAAGTAGCTTCTGTTGGCAAATTAGGGTTCTCTTTAATAATACGAACTGCCATTTCCTTAATAGAATCTACAATGGCCTCAAATTCAGGCTCTTTTTCTTCAGTACGGTCTTCGGTATAAGGTTTTGTAATAGCCTGAATATACGGTTCTTCTTGTACAAAGCTATCCACTTCAAATTGCTTTTTACCTTGAATAATTACGGTTGTATTTCCATCAGGCATTTTTAACATTCGTAAAATACGTGCAACGGTACCAATTTTATGAATATCATTAATTGTTGGATCTTCTATAGCCTCATTTTTTTGAGCAACAACTCCAATAATCTTATTTCCTTTATTGGCTTCTTTAATTAATTGAATTGATTTATCTCTACCAGCTGTAATTGGAATTACAACTCCCGGAAATAACACCGTATTACGCAATGGTAATATGGGTAAAACTTCAGGTACATCTTCTTTATTTATCTCTTCTTCATCTTCAGGTGTCATTAAAGGTATTAAATCTGCATCTTCATCCAAAATATGCTGCAATGACATATTGTCTAATTTTAAAAATTTTAAATTGCTCATAGTCTTTATATGGTCATTTTGTCATTAATAATTTCAATCTTAAAGAAAATATTAAATCAAAAATAATTTATTTTTCTGATTATCAATATTTTATATTTATAATAAATATATTCTTGTAAGTTAAATTTCAATTGTTATGCCAAATAAGTTAATATTAAACAATATTTTCATCTAATTTTAAATAAAACTGTAATAATGAGTTTATGGCAATGTCTTTTTAATAAATATTAATTTTTAAAAATACAAATTGAACGTAATTAATGTGTGTTAGATATAACTAAAACTAGTCAAATAGTTAAAAAGCGGACTTTAAAGTCATACTGTGAATCTTACCTTCTCATGAATGATAGCATTTTTAAAAACAAAATAACTACACAGCTAACAATCTATATGTTATACCACACACGTTCATAAGTAACAGATAATTTATATAAGATTTCATAATTTTAAGATAATATGCACCTGTTTTTAAGTTTAGTACAATCTGTTTTTAGTTATTTTCAATATTTTTTTGATATCTAAATTTTGAGTTATGTTACAATTAGTTATGCATTTGCTTTAATTTTATTGAATCTATTGGTTTCCCATTTTCAAAATACTCCCATTTTCCAATTCTCTCATCGTTACCATATGCTCCACTATAAATAAGTTGCCCTTGCAAATTATAATATTTAGCAGAGCCTTGTAATTTTCCATCAACATAATTCAAATCATCTAACAAATTACCATTATCTGCAAAACGTTTTATATTCCCGTGTAACTTTCCATTTCTATAGTTTAAAATTTCTGTGATTTTACCTGAAGCATAATATGTTTTAGCTTCACCATTCAATAAACCATTCATATAACTTTCTTCAGACAAAATTGATTTACCATCAGTGTTATAATAGACCCACTTACCACTTCTTTTTTTGCCTTCCATTTCTCCTTTACTTTCCAAAACGCCTTCTTCAGTATAAAATTTAACTTTTGCTAAATTTGTACCTCTAATAAAGGTTTTAATTACAATAGGAAATTTAGAGTTTTTGGCGCTGTAATATCTAAAAGTGCCTACTTCTTTTCCATTTTCAAACTGACCAATATAACGAATCCTTCCATTGTTGTACTTCTTTTTCCAAAGACCAATTCTTTCACCTTTAGAATTAAACTGATTTATTTTAGCTTGTGCATGAATATTATGCAGGCCCATTGTTAAAATTACAAGGCTATAAATTATTATGTTAGTTATTTTTTTCATTTACTAATTAATACTTTTCAATAGTATTTATCCAATTAAGAAATAATTTGTTTTGTGATTCATTCATAGCGGCATTTTTATGAATCAAAACATATGTAGTTAACGGCATTTCACGCTTTTTTATTACTTCTTTTAAGTCTTTTACAATATGATTTTTTTGATCTTTATTATATTTTGTCCATTCAGAAAAGTTTAAGTGTTCCTTCCCTTCATTCACATGTTGTGCTAAGTACCACGAAAAAGGGGCAATTTTATTGTACCAAGGGTAAACCGTTGAATTTGAATGGCAGTCTGCACAAGAAGTTTTAATAATTTGTAGAACATCATCTGGTATCTGAAGTTCTTTAGTAATATCATTGGTATAATCTTTTGAATTATTTTTTTGAGGTGTTATAAATTGAATTAAAATTAATACCGCCAAAACTCCTAAAAGTATTTTTTTCATTTTTATAAATTTAATATTTCTGCTAATTGTTTTTCTGAAACTACCAATAATTTTGCTTTTAATAACCTAGGGATTAATATTCTCCATTTATTATTTTGCTCAAAAATTTGTTTAAAAATTTGTTTTGCTTCAGTTAACTCTCCATTATTTGTTAATGTTACCGCATACCAATATTTCATTTCCAAATTATTAGGGTTTAGTTGTTGCGCTTTCATATAGTATTCTTTTGCCAACTTATTGTTGCCTGTTTCAACAGCTAAATCTCCTTTGTTCATATATTCATACGCCGTATGAATTGTCAATAATCTTCTCATTTCTTTTAGTGGGTTTTCATTATCTTCAACACGTAAATCAACAACTTTGTCTTCCCAGCTATTCCCAGTACTTTTTGCTTTTACAACCAAAATTGCAGCTGACTGTTTTCCTCTAATATCTCCTCCTTCTTTTTGAGCTGCCTCTAAAGCAATTAATAAACGTTCTGCCAAATTTCCCTTTGAATTTTTAAAAGCTTCAGCCATTGCTGGCCAAACTGTATTTTTCTCCATTAAATTAGCTTGGACTGAAAAATTATCACCAACAATGTGACCCGCCATTTCTATGCAGTTTTTTCCTGTATAAGCAGCTACATTTCCTTGGGCATCTAAAATTGCTAATTGACGTACCTCTCTTCCTTCATCCAATTCTAACAATGATTTTACAGCTATTTGAGGAGTTAACCCATTTTTTAACAAACTTAAACCTCTAGGGCCAAACGATGGATTGATAAATGATTGTGTTGCAACTACACCAACCCCAGCTTCTCCCCAGGCAACCAAACTACCTACTGAAAACCAGTGCGATTGTACAGCAACACCCATTTCACCAGTGACAGTATCTCTTGCTACAATTGAAAAAGTATGTGCAAATGGGTCTTTTTTTGAATAAAATTGCTGAGAGTTTCCTTCAAAATTTATCATAAATATTAAAATTATTACACTAAATGACTTCATAATTTGTTATTTTTAGGGTTTAAAGATACTATTCTTTTTATACAGTTAAAGACATATTTTATGATGGCTATTTCAAATTTTTGGTTTTATACAATTGCAATTGTAGTAATATTACATATAGTAATTGGTTTTATATATCTAGTTTATAAATTATCTCCTAAAAAAAAGGATAAACATAAGAATAAATGATCTTTAGTTCAGTTTTATAATTATGGTATTAACATAATAGAAAAGTCAATTCTAAGTTAAATAAAGAGTCTATAAAATAATTCATTTTTAGCTTAATTTCATTAATTTTACATTTTTCAACACAAACTAAAAAATGATCTTAACCAATTTAAATGCCATATCTCCAATTGATGGTAGATACCGAAATAAAGTAGAAAGCTTGGCTCCTTTTTTTTCAGAAGAAGCACTTATTAAATATCGTGTAAAAGTAGAAATTGAATATTTTATCGCTTTATGTAATATTCCATTGCCGCAACTAGTTAGTTTTAGTACTTCTGAGTTTGATAAATTAAGAGCAATCTATTTAGGATTTTCTTCAGAAGATGCTCAAAAAATTAAAGATATTGAGAAAGTAACCAACCACGATGTTAAAGCTGTTGAATATTTTATCAAAGAAAAGTTTGATGCGTTAAATTTTCAGAAATACAAAGAGTTTATTCATTTTGGATTAACATCACAAGACATTAATAATACTGCTACACCGCTTTCAATTAATGATGCTTTTGATGTTGTTTACTACCCGCAACTGTCTGCTTTATTAGAAAAACTAAGGCAATTAGCTGTTGACTGGGAAAACATACCAATGCTAGCAAGAACTCATGGACAACCGGCGTCTCCTACAAGGTTGGGGAAAGAAATTTATGTTTTTGTAGAGAGAATTGAACAACAAATAAAACAGTTACAGAATATTCCTTACGCAGCTAAATTTGGCGGTGCAACAGGTAATTTTAATGCTCATAAAGTCGCTTATCCAACCATTGACTGGAAACAATTTGGGACTAACTTTGTTGAAAATGTGTTAGGATTACATCATTCATTCCCAACCACTCAAATTGAACATTACGACCATTTAGCCGGTATTTTTGATGCTTTAAAACGTATAAATACCATATTAATTGATTTTGATAGAGATATTTGGACCTATGTTTCTATGGAATATTTCAAACAAAAAATTAAAAAAGGGGAGGTTGGTTCTTCGGCAATGCCACATAAAGTTAATCCTATTGATTTTGAAAATTCAGAAGGAAATCTAGGAATTGCAAATGCCATATTCGAACATTTATCCGCAAAACTTCCTATTTCTCGTTTACAACGTGATTTAACAGATTCTACTGTTCTAAGAAACGTTGGTGTACCCATTGCTCACACAATTATTGCATTTAATTCTACGTTAAAGGGATTGAATAAATTATTAATTAATGAAGAAAAATTTGCTGAAGATTTAGAAAATCATTGGGCTGTGGTGGCCGAGGCCATTCAAACTATTTTACGTAGAGAGGCATATCCAAATCCTTATGAAGCTTTGAAGGGTTTAACAAGAACCAATAAAAAAATTACACAAAAATCTATGGCTGATTTTATTGACAGCCTAGAGGTATCAACTAAAATTAAAAATGAATTAAAACTTATAACACCTAGTAACTACACAGGCATCTAATGAAAAAAATCACATTAATACTCATCACCCTTTTTACATTTATTATTTCTTGTAAAAATGATGAACCAAATCCAGATCGTTTTAAAACAGGTAAATTTGAAATTCCAGAAGGTAAAGGGTACGAAAAAACGATTATTATTAGGCAAGATTCTATCCAAATTGAAAAATATGAAAATAGAATTGACACCTTATTAATTACATGGAAAAACAATTTTAATTACACCTTAAAAATGTTACACCCAAAAAATGCCATTGATGAAGAACCAATTCATGTTAAAATTACAGGCCTTAAAAACAATTCTTATGAATTTGAAGCGGTAATTGGGCATTCTAATTTTATACAAAAAGGAACAATCTTTAAGAAAGATAACTAACTAATGGATATTTTCTTACAGTTTAATACTTGGATAGCACTGCTAACACTTACATTTTTAGAGATAGTTCTAGGAATAGATAATATTGTATTTATTTCTATTATTTCAAGTAAACTGAAAGAAAAAGACCAACCTAAAGCAAGAAATATAGGTTTAATACTCGCAATGGCATTCAGAATAATATTACTCTTCGGTATTACTTGGGTGTTAAAATTACAAGATGCTTTATTTTATATTGATACTTCTTGGTTAAAAGCTGGTGTAACTGGTCAAAGCCTTATTGTAATTGGTGGTGGAGTTTTCTTATTATACAAAAGTGTATCTGAAATTCATCACAAATTAGAAGGTGAAGAAGAGGATGGAAAGAGCAACAAAGGAAATACACTAACCAAGGCAATTACTCAAATTTCAGTATTAAATGTTGTTTTCTCATTTGATAGTATTTTAACTGCAATTGGATTGGTTAGCTTAGAAAATACACCTGTTGGCTTTGGGTATGTTGGAGGTATGTCAATTATGATTATCGCTGTAATTATATCTATCTTAATAATGATGTTATTTGCAGGTCCTGTTAGTAAATTTGTGAATGAACACCCTACAATTCAAATATTAGGACTTTCATTTTTAATATTAATTGGAGTGATGTTATTGGCTGAAGGTTCGCATTTGGCAGGTTTTGTACTTTTCGGAAATCCTGTTCATAGTATACCTAAAGGTTATTTATACTTTGCTATTTTCTTTTCATTATTTGTTGAATTTTTAAATTTAAAAATGAAAAAAAGTAAAAAGACAGTTCATTTATACAACTCTAATTTACCAGAAAATAAAACTAATTCTAAAAATTAACATTTGATTTTTGTTAACATTATGTGACATTTGTTACATTAGTTTGTAATTTATATTACTTCACATAATTTTTTGTAACTTAGTTTTGCCGCAAACTAAAAAACAAAAACTTATGCAAAATAAATATATACTATTTGTTATTTTTATATTTAACCTTCTATATATCAATGCTCAACAAGAAAGGTTAATTTCGTTTGATGAGGTACTAAATAAGGTTAATGAGAATAATTATTCCATTAAAATTTCAAACAAAGATTTTGAAGTTGCGAAAGCCGATTTTAACCAAACTAATGCAGTTTTATTACCTAATATTTCCATTTCACATACAGGTATTTCAACTACAAATCCATTAATGGCCTTTGGTTCTAAATTAAACCAAGAAATTTTAACACAAGCAGATTTTAATCCAGCACTTTTAAACGACCCCGATAAGGTTAACAACTTCGCAACAAAAATTGAAGTTCAACAACCTATTTTTAACGCAGACGGGTTGTTTATGCGAAAAGCTGCAAAGGCTAAAATGAATGCTATTGAGTTGCAATCATTAAGAACTAAAGATTATATAAAGTTAGAAGTTGCTAAAGCTTATATGCAATTACAAGTAGCATATAAAGCGGTAGAAGTTCTTGAAAAAGCTAACGAAGCAGCTCTTGAAAATAAAAAAATAGCCGAAAACAATTTTAAACAAGGGTATTTACAAAAAGCTGATATTTTATCTGTTGAAGTGCATGTTACAGAGGTTAAAAACCAACTGCATAACACTCAAAGTAATTTAAAAAATGCTTCAGATTATTTAAATTTTTTAATGGGAAATTCTACAAATGAAATATTAAAACCCTCAACACAATTAATAGCAAATTTAGATTTAGATATTTATAATAAGCAATTTTCAACAAATAGAGCAGACATTGAAGCCATGGAAAAGAGTACCGAAGCATACAATAATATGTATAAAGCTTCAAAAATGAGTTACTTACCTAAGTTAAATGCTTTTGGAAGTTACGAAATGTATGATACTAAATTATTTGGGAATAATGCTAAAGGTTATACCGTTGGAGCTCAATTATCTTGGAATATTTTTGAAGGATATAAACGTATTGGTAAAACTCAAAAAAGTAAAGCTGAACTTGAAAAAGCTGAAATTAGTTTAAGCCAGTATAAAAATAAAAGCCTGCTAGAACTTAACAAAGCCAAACGACAACTAAAAGATGCTGAAAACAAATTATACTTAACCAATTTGGCTGTAGAACAATCTAATGAAGCTCTAAGAATTAGAACGAATAGATTTAAACAAGGGCTAGAGAAAACTTCAGATTTATTAATTTCTGAAACTCAATACCTACAAAAACAGTTAGAATACCTACAAACTGTTTTTAATTACAATTATACAAAAGCTTATGTAGAATTTTTAATAAAATAACTCTACTTAATACACTCTAAATAATTAAAATAAACTAGACTTTAAAATTTCTAAAAAAATGAAAAACATTATAAAAATAATATTAGTAACTACTTTAATTTTTGCAACTAGTTGCGGAAAAGATAAAACAAAAACGGTTGACAATAGACAAGCTGTAAACGTAAAAGTTAGCACTCCTTCACAAGAAAACAGCTCTTATATTACTGCAAGTGGTAAAATTGAAGCTGTTCAAAATGCAACACTTAGTACTAGAATGATGGGATATGTGAATAACATTTATGTAAAAGTTGGCGACAACGTATCTAAAGGAAAACTTTTAATTAGTATAAATAGTGCTGATATTTCAGCACAAAAAGCACAAGTTGATGCTTCAATTACCGAAGCTACTGCTGCTTTTAAAAATGCCGAAAAAGATTACAAACGCTTTGTGGCACTTTTTAATGAAGCAAGTGCTTCTCAAAAGGAAATGGATGATATTACAGCTAATTATGAGATGGCCAAAGCACGATTAGAAGCTGCTAATCAAATGAAAAATCAAATAAATGCACAATTATCTTATACCAACATTACAGCGCCATTTAATGGAGTTATTACTGGGAAATTTATTAATAAAGGAGATATGGCCAACCCTGGTATGCCTTTGATAAGTATGGAAACTCCTAGTAAATTTCAAGTAACTGCTTTAGTACCCGAATCCGAAATTACTTCACTAAAAACAGGAGAAACAGCAACTGTACTTATAAAATCAATAAATAAAACTATTACCGGTAAGGTAACAGAGGTTAGCTCATCTGCTCAAAATACAGGCGGACAATATTTAGTTAAAGTAATTCTAGATAAAACTGATGTTAAATTACTTTCAGGTATGTATACATCCGTACAATTCCCTACCAATAAAACAAGTAAACACACCAAACAACCAGCACCAATTTTAGTCCCTAAAAAATCATTGATAAAACAAGGGCAACTAACTGGTGTTTATACAGTTGGAGAAAACAATGTTGCCATATTAAGATGGCTGAGAATTGGAAAATCTTTTGGAAACAAAGTTGAAGTACTCTCAGGCTTATCAGCTACTGAACAATATATAGTTTCAGCTGATGGAAAATTGTTTAATGGAGCTAAAATTAGTATTCAGTAAATATTTTACTAGCTCATAAAAATATAAAATTATGCAAGAAGGAATTTCAGGCAAAATAGCACATATTTTCATCAATTCTAAACTAACTATATTATTGATGATAGCCTTAATGGCTATAGGTATTTACAGTTCATTTTTAATACCTAGAGAAGAAGAACCACAAATTATTGTACCAATGGCTGACGTGCTAGTTGGCTATCCAGGTGCGAGCCCTAAAGAAATAGAAAGTCGTGTTATAAAACCTCTTGAAAAAGTTATTTCAAATATAAAAGGGGTTGAACATATTCATAGTATTGTTATGAACGGACAGGCTATGATGGTTATCCAATTTTATGTTGGTGAAAATACAGAAGATTCATACTTAAAATTATATGATGAGCTAATGCATCATCAAGGAATGTTACCTAAGGGAGCCAGCCAGCCTTTAGTTAAAACTCGCGCTATTGATGATGTGCCAATGCTTGGGCTTACATTTTGGAGTAAAAATTATACAGATTTTCAACTGCGACAAATAGCTGAAGAAGTAACTTCAGAAATTAAAAAAGTAAAAGACGTCTCAATTACAAAAGTAATTGGAGGTAGAAACAGAGAGCTTAAAGTAGTATTAGACATGGATAAAATGGCTGAGCTAAATATAGATCCTCTTTCTATTATGCAAATGATAAATGCCAATAACAGTAGTTCTCAATCTGGAAGTTTTGTAAATAATGATGAAGAATATTTGATAACTACTGGAAAATTTCTGAGTTCTGCTGATGATGTGAAAAATTTAGTTATAGGTATTTCTAAAAACACACCTATTTATTTAAAACAAGTAGCGACTGTAATTGATGGCCCTGAAACACCAAGAAGCTACGTTTCTTTTGGTTATGGAAAAGGGAATGAACTTTTTAACGAAAATCAAGGTGAATACCCTGCGGTAACTATCTCTGTAGCGAAGGTAAAAGGTGCTGACGCTATGAAAATTTCTGAAAAAATACTTACAAAAGTTGATCTTTTAAAGGATAATTTAATTCCTAATGATGTTCGTATTGATGTAACCCGAAATTATGGAGAGACCGCTTCACACAAAGTAGGCGAATTACTACTACACTTGGGAGTTGCCATTTTAGCCGTTACTATTTTAGTTATGTTGGCTATGGGATGGCGTGGTGGACTCGTAGTCTTTTTCTCTGTACCTCTAACTTTTGCTTTAACATTATTTAGTTATTATTTATTGGGCTACACATTAAATAGAATTACACTTTTTGCCTTGGTTTTTGTTGTGGGAATTGTAGTTGATGATAGTATTATAATTGCCGAAAACATGCATCGACATTTTAAAATGAAGCGTTTGCCTTTTATGCAAGCGGCTATCTACGCTATTAATGAAGTTGGAAACCCAACAATACTGGCAACTTTCACCGTAATTGCAGCCATATTACCAATGGCATTTGTCTCAGGAATGATGGGACCTTATATGAGCCCAATGCCAATAGGTGCATCTATAGCGATGATACTTTCTTTATTCGTTGCCTTAACAGTAACTCCTTATTTGGGGTATCATCTGTTACAAGAAAAAGAAAAACAGGATCATAAGAAAGAAAAAGGAATAAAAACAAATTGGATTTATAAAATATATGAAAAAACAGAACGCCCATTTTTAGATAATAAAATAAAAAGATGGACAATGCTTGGAACCATTGCTTTGCTATTAGCAATATCAGTAGCAATGTTTTTTACAAAATCTGTAGCTGTAAAAATGTTACCTTTTGACAATAAAAATGAATTTCAAATAGTGGTTGATATGCCAGAAGGCACAACATTAGAACGAACAGCAGCTGTAACAAAAGAAATTGCACAAATAGTTTCAACAATACCTGAAGTTGTAGATTACCAAAATTACATAGGAACCTCATCTCCTATCACTTTTAATGGTCTGGTTAGGCATTATGATGTACGTGCAGGCAGCAATATGGCTGATATCCAAGTAAATTTATTACACAAATCTGAACGAGATTTACAAAGTCATGATATTGCGAAAATTGTACGTACAAAACTCGAAAAATTATCAAAAAAATACAATGCAAATATCAAAGTAGTAGAAGTTCCACCTGGACCTCCAGTACTATCAACTTTAGTTGCAGAAGTATATGGGCCAAACTACAAAGAACAAATTAACGTTGCAAAACAACTAAAAGAAATTTTAAAAAACACGGCAAACGTAGTTGACGTTGATTGGATGGTTGAAGCCCCTCAAACAGAGTATAAATTAATTGTTGACAAAGAAAAAGCAATGTTAAACGGTATTGCTCCTCAACAAATTGTTGGAAATTTAACATATTTACTAAAAGAATATCCTATATCAAATTTATATGATGAAAATTCTTTCAACCAAGTAGCTATTGTAATGGCGTTAAGCGACAATGACAAAACTAACCTACAAGATATTTTGAGTCTTAAAATTAAAGGAAAACGAGGTAATGTTGTTCCTATTAGTGACCTAATAAAAGTTGAAAAAGACACTTTAGAAAAAACTATTTTTAGAAAAGACCAAAAACAGGTTGTTTATGTTACAGCTGACATGGCTGGTGGTTTAGAAAGTCCGGTATATGCTATTCTAGGAATGAAAGAAAAGCTACAGAAAATTAAACTTCCGAAGGGGTATAAATTAAATGAACTTTATATGGAACAGCCTTCAGATGAAAGTAATTTTACCGTTAAATGGGATGGAGAATGGCAAATTACATTAGAAGTATTTCGTGACTTAGGGACGGCATTTCTAGTAGTTATTCTTATTATTTATATGCTAATTGTTGGGTGGTTTCAAAATTTTAAAACACCATTGGTTATGATGGTTGCCATACCTCTTTCATTGGTTGGAATTGTATTTGGCCATTGGTTATTTGGCGCTTTCTTTACGGCTACTTCATTTATTGGAATGATTGCTTTGGCTGGTGTTATGGTAAGGAATTCTGTTTTATTAATTGATTTTATTGAAATTAGATTAAACGATGGAGTTCCTATAAAACAAGCAATTATAGATGCTGGTGCGGTAAGAACTACACCTATTTTATTAACAACCGGAGCAGTGGTAATTGGAGCTTCAATTATTTTATTTGACCCTATTTTTCAAGGTTTAGCCATATCTTTGGTTGCAGGTGCTATTGTATCAACCCTTTTAACGCTTATTGTAGTACCTGTAATTTACTATATGTCTGAAAAAAACAAATGGAATTCTAAAAAAAGTTAAGTTTAACCAAATACAATAATTATGAAATTAATAATAATTACAGCAGTAAAAGAGTTTGAAAAAGATATTATTCGTATTCTTGAAAACTCAGATATTACCATTTTTTCATACAATGAAATTATTGGTTATCGAAATATTCCTCGTGAAGCGAATATAGATAATTGGTTTCCTGGAGAACGAAAAGAAAATAAATCTATCATGTTTTATGTATTTGTAAAAAAAGAGGAAACTGATGAATTATTTGAACGGATTAAAGTTTTCAATGAAAAACAAGAATCGTTATCTAAAATTCATATATCTATTTTAAATATTGAAAAATCTAACTAAAAACTAAAAAAATGAAACAAAGAATTATAAGGGCATTTGCTGGAACATTTATATTGGTAAGTTTACTACTAGCCATAAAACTTAACAATTTAAATTGGCTGTGGGTAACGGCTTTTGTAGGAGCAAATTTATTACAATCATCTATTACAAAATGGTGCCTTTTAGAAGTTATATTATCTAAATTAGGTGTGAAAGATTAATATATTTTGTAATTTTGCACAACAATTTATAGGCAATCAAAAAGGTTATTAAAAATATTATAGCAATTGCATTTATCATAACTGTATTGTTTCCAACAACAATACAGTTTTCTCATGCTTTAAGTAAACATGAATATACAGCTAGTAATAACCAACAAAAAACATTTTTAGATGCTCAAAAAACAAATTGTAGTATTTTTCATCATCAAATAAATGTTAATACCATTGATTTTTCTACAAAATTTTCATTAACAGAACCTTCTTCTGAATATGAGAAAATATACTTTGTAAAAAATCAAATTTCTATATTTAATTTTCATTATAAATCTTCGAGAGCACCACCCACTTATTGTTAATCAATTATTTCAAAATTATTTAACAATAAATCTCAAAAAATGAAAAATATTTTTTTAATCCTATTTATAGGATTACTAAGTGTGTATACACAAGCCCAAAATAACTTATCTGGAAAAGTAACAGATACCAATAATAAACCATTAAGCAATGTTGATGTTTACATTAGAGAGCTTCACAAAGGAACCTCAACAAATGAAAACGGTGAATACTTTATAACCAATTTACCAAATACAACCGTATTAGTTACAGCTTCCTTTATTGGTTTTCAAAAACAAACCAAAACAATAGACATATCATTAAATAACACGTTAAATTTTGTTTTAAATGAAGCTGTTTTTAAAATGGATGAAGTCATAATTTCAACACCTTTTAACAAATTACAATCTGAAAATGTAATGAAAGTTGAAAGAGCAAGTATTCAACAATTAAAAAATAAGGGAGCTGCTACATTAATTGAGGGTATTAGTTCCATACCTGGAGTCTCTCAAGTATCTACTGGCGTTGGTATTGGAAAACCCGTTATTAGAGGTTTAAGAGGAAATCGAGTTCTAGTATACTCTCAAGGATTACGTTTGGAAAATCAACAATTTGGTGAAGAACATGGATTAGGTATTAATGAATCGAGTGTTGAAAGTGTTGAAGTTATTAAAGGACCTGCCTCACTTTTGTACGGTTCAGATGCTTTAGGTGGTGTACTATTTTTTAACCCATTAAAATTTGCCGATGATAATACTTTTAAACTAGCTATTAATCAAAAATATTTTTCAAATACAGAAGGCTCAAGTACTTCATTTGGATTTAGAAAATCTTATAATTCTTGGAAATATTTAATAAACAGCTCATATCAATCTCAGAGTGATTATAAGATTCCTAATAATTTAAGAGTTACAAACTCTAGGTTTAAGGAAACCGTATTTAATGCAGGGTTGAACTACAACAACAAACATATTTCTAGCACTCTACGCTTTAATTTTAATAATAGTATTGTTGGTATTCCAGAAGAAATTGGCATTCAAACTACACGTAAATCTCATACATTTCCTTATCAGAATTTAAATAACAGCATGGTAAGTTTAAATACTATTTTCTTTTTAAGAAATTCTAAAATAACATCAACATTTGGTTATACTTTTAATGATAGAAAAGAGCTTGAAGATGAAAATATACTACCTGCATTACATCTTAAATTAAAAACATATAGTTATGATGTTAAGTGGCATTTACCTAAATTAAACAAATTTGAAAGTATTTTGGGAGTTCAGGGAATGCATCAAAAAAACCAAACTTTAGGAATTGATGTGTTGATACCAAATACTCAAATTAATGATTTTGGAATATTTTATACAGGAAATTACACGTGGAAAAATAATAGTTTACAAGGAGGAATCCGTTTTGATAATCGAAATTTAACCACTGAAAAAAATATAGACCAAGAGTTCCATGTTTTTGAAGCTATTGATAGATCCTTTAAAAATACAACAGCTTCTTTTGGTTATAAAACTACGTTGTTTGGAGCAATTACAAGTAGATTTAATTTTGCTGCCGGATTTAGAGCTCCTAATTTAGCTGAATTAACTTCAAATGGTGTTCATGAAGGTTCAAATAGATATGAAATTGGAAACAATAACTTAAAAAGTGAACAAAATTTTCAGTCTGATGTAGCTTTTGAATATAAATCTACTCACTTTGAAGTATTTGCAAATGGTTTTTATAACTACATTAATAATTACATTTTTATCTCACCCACTGGAGACATACTCGATAACAATTTTATTTATAAGTATATCCAAAATAATGCAAAATTATACGGTGGAGAGTTTGGTATTCATTTACACCCTCATCCAATAGATTGGTTGCATTTTAACAGCAGTTATGAATTGGTTATAGGAAAACAGGATAATGGAAATTATTTACCTTTAATTCCTGCGAACAAATTGTTAAATACCATGCGTATTGAATTAAATGAAAAAGAATGGCTAAAAAATGGTTTTGCTGCAATAACAGTAGAAACTAATTTTGAACAAAATAATATTAGTGAGTTTGAAACACCAACAAGTAGCTATAATTTGATTAATTTAGGGATTGGAGGAACATTCAATCTTAAAAATGTTGCTTTCAATGTTAATTTTAATATTAATAATTTGGCTAATACCACCTATGTTTCGCACTTATCTCGTTTAAAGGTAGATAACATTCCAAATATTGGCAGAAATATTATTGTAAGTGTAAAATTTAGTTTCTAATTATTTTAAATAATTTAGAGAGTACATTCAACAATTAATTTCAGTTTCCAAAAGCAGTCAACACCAATTTGCGTGAACCTCCAAAATTACGATGTTCACATAAAAAGATTCCTTGCCAAATTCCTAAATTCAACTTTCCATTAGTTATGGGGATTTGCAAGGAATTACTTAAAATTGATGCTTTAATATGTGCTGGCATATCATCAGTACCTTCTAGTGTATGTGTAAAATAATTATTATTATCTGGAACTAACTTATTAAAATAATTCTCAAAATCCGTTCTAACAGAACTATCTGCATTTTCATTAATAGTTAAACTTGCTGAAGTATGCTTTATAAAAACTTGTAATTGACCAACTTCAATGTTTTCAATCTCTTTAAATTGATTTAAAATAATTCTTGTTATTAAGTGAAACCCTCTTGGAAAAGATTCTAGTTGTATTTCTTTTTGATAAAACTTCATAACTATTCATTTAAGGTTACGTTTACAATTTCATCAGCAATGGCCAAACACGAAGTAGCAGCTGGCGAAGGTGCATTTAACACGTGAATATTACCATTATGCTTCATAATTTTAAAATCATCAACCATATTTCCATCATAATCTATAGCCTGAGCTCTCACTCCTGCTCGTGAAGGTCGTACATCATTTGGTGTAATACTAGGCATCATATGTTTAAGTGCATTTACAAATAATTGTTTTGAAAAGGCTCTTTTATACTCATCAATTCCTTTACGCCAATTTTTAAAAAATAATTTCCAAGTTCCACCAAAAGTTAATGCCTCAAAAGTATCTCTAAAGCTAAAACTTGTTCGTTTATATCCTTCACGTTTAAAAGTAAATACTGCATTTGGTCCACATTCTATTCCTCCATGAATCATTCGTGTAAAATGAACTCCTAAAAAAGGGTATTTAGGGTCTGGAACTGGATACACTAAATTATTGATTTTATGAGAAGCTTTTTCTGTCAATTTATAATAATCTCCTCTAAAACCTACAATATGCATATCTAATTTTAAATCGTCTTTCTCTGCATTTCTATCAGATTGCAATCCTGTACAAAAAATCACTTTTCTAGCAGTAAAATCACCTAATACAGTATGAACAATTGTTTCTAAATTTGAAGATGAAACATTTTTAACCTCACAATTTGTATACAATTTACTTTCTAAATTTGAGCTTTCAACCAGTTCTATAAATTTTTTTGAAACGGCTACATAATCTATAATTCCAGCCGTTGGAACCCAAATAGCTTTAACTGCTTCAATAAACGGTTCTTTTTCTTTAATTTCATTTGCAGATAGAAACTTGATTCCATCAGTTTTATTTTCTAACCCTTTCGCATAAATACTTTCTAATATTGGAAGCTCCTTCTGATTGGTAGCTACAATAACTTTACCACAAACATCATGTTTAATTGCATGTTTTTTGGCAAATAATATAAGCTGATTTCTTCCGTTTTTACAATTTATAGCCTTATAAGACCCTGGTTTATAGTAAATTCCTGAATGTATTACTCCTGAATTTCTTCCTGTTTGATGTAACCCAACTTCAGTTTCTTTTTCTAAAATTGCTATTGATTTTTTTGGAAATTTTAATTGTAATTTATACGCTGTAGCCAATCCAACAATTCCAGCTCCAACTACAATAAAATCATACTTTTTATTTAACATATTTTGAACCTTTCATAAAGCTTAAAGTTACAAAACCCGCAATAAAAAAGACAGCTAAAATTAAAATAAATAATCGTAATGAATTGGTAAATGAAGATACTATTCCTGCCAATGCCATACCAAAAACAATCGCTATTTTTTCTGTTACATCATAAAAACTAAAATAGGTAGCATGGTCTTGAGTTTCATCAGGTATTAATTTAGAATATGTTGATCGTGATAGTGTTTGAATAGCACCTAAAACAAATCCTATAAAACCACCCAAAGCGTAAAATTTTAAATACACATTGGGGTCTTCTCTATGAAGTGTATAGGCTCCTACACACGCAATACTCCATATTAAAATTGTGATTTTTAAGGCTTTAATATTCCCTATTCTTTCTGATAATCTTGAAAAAACAAATGCCCCTACTACCCCAACCAATTGAATCAATAAAATTGTAATAATTAAGTTACTTGTCTCCAAACCTAAATCCTTAGTTCCAAAAATTGAAGCCAACAAAATAACAGTCTGAACTCCAATACTATACAAGAAAAAAGAGATTAATAATATTTTTAATTGACTTAATTTTCTTATTTCTTTTAACACCTTTCTCAACTCTCTATATCCTTTAAAAATATAATCTTTTTCAGGCTTTCTTTTGAATGGGTTATTGGGCAAACGACTAAAGGTAACTTGTGCAAATCCTAACCACCAAATACCAACTGTTAAAAATGAAATTCGTGCAGGAAATGTTGGGTCTATAATCCCATATAATTCAGGTTTCATAACCATTGATAAGTTAAATGCTAATAACAAAACTGAGCCTATATAACCCAACATAAAACCTTTAGCACTTACACGGTCATGGTCTTTTGGTTCTGCAACTTCAGGCAAATAAGCATTGTAAAAAACAATACTTCCCCAAAACCCAATACTGGCTAAAACTGTAAATGTAAGGCCTATCCACACATTCTCTTTTCCTGTAAAAAAATATAGTAACATTACCGAAGTTGACCCCAAAAAACAAAAAAATTGCATAAACCGCTTTTTATTTCCTGTATAATCTGCAATTGCTGATAAAATAGGTGATAAGAATGCCACTATTAGAAATGAAAATCCTAATGCGTACGAATAAGCAGTGGTATTATGCCATTCTGTTCCTAAAAAATAGATAAATCCTTTATTTTGTTTAGTAACTGATTCATAATAAATTGGAAAAACTGCTGTTCCAATTACCAAAGAATAAACTGAGTTTGCCCAATCGTAAAATGCCCAACCATTTATTAATTTTTTATCCCCTTTTTTTAACATATCTATTCAAATAAAAACCGTTCTCAAATTTGAGAACGGTCTACAATATACTATAATTATTTTATCATAAAAAAACTGATTGCTAATTTAGGACTGTTGAGAATTGTATTTTTTAGCTAAAGCAATTGCTGTTGGTAAATAAGCTTTCAAATTTTTAATTCGAGTTTGATTGGACGGATGCGTACTTAAAAACTCAGGTGGCTTTTTACCAGTATTTAATTCACTCATCCTAATCCATACGTTTATGGCCTCTTCAGGATTATAACCTGCCATAATCATAAACACCATTCCTAATTTATCGGCTTCTGTTTCGTGTGTTCTACTATATGCCAGCATTCCTACGGTAGAACCTACTCCGTATATCGTATTCCACAATGTTCGTGTTTTTGGATCTTTATTATTGGTTCCTAATGCAACAGCTATTCCACCTAATTGTTGTCCATAAGCACTTGTCATTCGTTCTTGTCCGTGTTTCGCAAATGCATGAGCAACTTCATGTCCCATTACAGCTGCAATTCCATCAGTATTTTTACAAACAGGCAAAATACCTGTATAAAAAACTACTTTTCCTCCGGGCATGCACCAAGCATTTATTGTTTTATCTTCAATTAAGTTAAATTCCCAACGATAACTATTTGCTTCTTTAACCATGCCATTTGCTCTCATAAACTTATCTACCGCTTTTGAAATATTCATTCCTACATTTTGTAATTCATTTGTCTTTTTTACATCTGTTGAAATTTTATTTTCTTTTAAAAACCCTTCATATTGAGCAAAACTAGCCGGCAAAATTTGAGCATCACTTACAATATTAATTCTTTTACGCCCTGTAATTGGTACTGTACTGCAACTTACTACAAATAAAAATACTACAACTAGAACTATTATTTTTCTCATTTTTAAATTTTTTAATTCTTGTACTTCTTATAAAATTACAAATTATATCTTTATACACAAATATAAATGGTAAGATGAATTATTTAAGTAGTAAAAAAAAAACTGCAATAAAAGCAACTAATATTCCCAAAATACCATATTCAATAATTGCTACAGGAAAAATACTACAATTTATAGCTCCTCCCTTAGCTACAAAATTTGCTATAAAACTATTTGGCACTCCCATACGGTTTAAAACTCCAGAACGTGAAAAAATGATGGCTAACAGTGCTCAAAAAGAATTTTTATTTATTCCTGAAATCAATAAGAAGGTTATGGTTTATACGTATGGGTATTCAAAAAGAAAAGTTTTACTAATTCACGGATGGTCTGGTAGAGGAACTCAATTGTATAAAATTGCCGATAAATTATTAGAAAATGGTTTTATGACCATTAGTTTTGACGGCCCTGCACACGGAAAATCTACTGGCAAAACTACCATGATGAGCGAATTTGTTATCGCTGCCAAGTCAATTGAAAAAAAATATGGACCTTTTGAAATTGCCATTGGGCATTCTTTGGGTGGCATGGCTGTTTTAAATGGAGTAAAACAGGGGTTGAAAATTAAAAAAGCAATTATTATTGGAGCTGGAGATATTATTACAGATATTATTACAGATTTTGTTAAAAAATTAGAATTTAACCCTAAAATGGTATACCGAATTAAAAAACTTTTTTATAAAAAATTTGGAGAAAACATTGATAATTATTCCGCAAGTTTTGCCGCTAAAAGTGTAAAAACACCAACTTTAGTAATTCATGATACTGATGATAAAGATGTACTTGTAAGTTGTGCACATAATATCCGACAAAGTTTAGTAAAAGGTGAAATTTTAATAACAAACGGATTAGGACATAGACGTATTTTAAAAGATAACCTTGTTATTAAACGAATTGTTGAATTTATAAATAGAGAATAATATTATGAAAAATATATTTTTAATTACCTTATTATTAACAAGTATTGCTGTGAGTTATTCACAAGAAAAAAAGAATGAAATGATTAAAAAAATAACTAAAACTGAAAAAGAGTGGAAAGAAACTTTAACTGCTCAACAATACTTTGTGTTACGTCAAAAAGGAACAGATGCTCCAAGTGAAAGTGGTTATACTTCAACATTTGAAAAGGGAACATATCACTGTGCCGCCTGTGATTTACAGCTATTTAAATCAAACAGCAAATTTGAATCACATTGTGGATGGCCTTCTTTTGACGATGCCATCAAAGGAACTGTAGAGTATGTTTTAGACAAAACGCATGGGATGACACGTACTGAAATAATTTGTGCCTCCTGCGGAAGTCATTTAGGTCATGTTTTTGAGGATGGTCCAAAAGAAACTACTGGAAAACGCTATTGTGTAAATACAACGTCTATTAAGTTTGTAAAGGGAGAATAACCAACCCTGAAGTGCATTATGATAAAATTTTGTCAATACGAGTGAATTTTAACCTTTTTAGGCTTGAAATTAATATCGAGAATAGGTTTTTCAGCTAAAACAGCTGTTCTCGATACCATTTTTTATCAAAAATTATTCGAACAGACGTAATAGTAAGTTTATAGAACCAAAATGCACAACGTGTAAAAAGTAGTATTCATTTTATGCAAAAAAGGTTTCAGAATTACCCTGAAACCTTTTGTTAATAAGTTATTTATTCTAAGAAAATTATTAAAAACAAGCTACAATCCTAAATAAATATAGGTATTGACACTTAACGTTGTTGGTGTAATATCCATTGCTTGTTGCGTAACACCTCCATTAATAGATGATGTTGTTACAGTATGTGTATGAGCTCCAGCAGCAGCAGTATACTCTCCAACTCCCGATCCATCATAATTTGAAAGCACATAATCACTGTTACCTCCTGCAGCTGAAAGGTCATCACTTGTATTTCCATAAATATAATGGCGATGATTTCCTGCGGAATTTGCTGTTCCTGAAAGGGTTACATTAGGTAGGTTATTTTGAGCAATGGTTTTAGAATTACTACCACTTACACTTCCTAAAGTACCACCGTTTTGACTTAAATAGGCATTTGTTGCATTTGGCAAGTTTCCAACTAAACCAAGGTTTGCAGCTTCAGTTTGCTGTGTGCTAGTTAAACTAGAAATAGCTGCACCGTCTAGCTTTACCCAACCACTAGGCATAGATAAAGCAATAGTTTGTTTTATTTCACCTATTGTAGCAGTATTAGCAGCAATAGCAGTATTTTGAGTTATTTGTTCTGCTTGCAGTGCCGAAATTGCTGTGGCATTAACTCCTTCTGCTGTGGTTGCTCTTAATACTTCTGCTGCTAAATCTGTTGTTAGTGTTGCATCGGCTAATTCACTTGCCACTTGATTTGCATCTACATCTGATTGGATTACTCCTTCTGCTGTTGTTGCTCTTAATACTTCTGCTGCTAAATCTGTAGTTAGTGTTGCATCGGCTAATTCACTTGCCACTTGGTTTGCATCTACATCTGATTGGATTACTCCTTCTGCCGTGGTGGCTCTTGATACTTCTGTTGCTAAATCTGTTGTTAGTGTTGCGTCGGCTAATTCACTTGCCACTTGGTTTGCATCTACATCTGATTGGATTACCCCTTCTGCCGTGGTTGCTCTTAATACTTCTGCTGCTAAATCTGTAGTTAGTGTTGCATCGGCTAATTCACTTGCCGCTTGATTTGCATCTACATCTGATTGGATTACCCCTTCTGCCGTTGTGGCTCTTAACACTTCTGCTGCTAAATCTTCAGCATTAAGTTCTTCTGCAGCTGTTGCTCTTATTATTTCGTTAGTTATCGCCTCTGCGTTGGTTTCAATTGCAGCTGATACTTGTTCTGTTGGAGGCTGTGGCATATAGGTAAGGTTTTGCTCACTTAAAGGTGAATAATTACTACCTCCTGAAAAATCAATGGCTACTTTCAATCTTTTGGTTGTTCCATCCCATAATATTTCTGAAAAACCAGTACTGCTTGAAGGATTCCCTGCTCCTATTAATAAGTTTAGCATTCCATAGTTATCTGTACTTGTAGTATGACTTTCTTGATATTCTTGATTTCCTGATGCGTCTATAATGGTAAATTGGATTCCAACGGTAGTATTGGCTAAAATATTACCCTCTGCATTTACCCCTGGTATTTCTTGTGCCTCTGGGTTCAAAATAACAGCTTGATAACTAATCCCTTTGGTTTGTGAAATCCCTTGAAATATGGTTAGTATAAATATTAATAATAGTGCTAATTTTTTCATAATTGGTTGTTGTATTTTTTTAGACTTATTTTTTTAATTGAAATGTTACTAGTTATTTTTTGGCTATGTTAATCAATAAACCAAAACTTATATTATCACTCACATATCTTAATTCTTCCTGATCATCCGTTACTGCCGTTCCATCTTTTAATTTTAAACTTTTTCCACGCATATATTGTACGTAGAAAGCTAAATTTTCAGATATAGGGTGAGTAAAGCCAACCCCCGCTCTAAAATCAAATACGTTTTTATCAAAATCATCCTGATTTTTCAAATCAATTACCTTATTGTTAATTGTTTGTGTTCCTTGAACTAAAAAAGCCACAGAAGCGGTTCCTTTAATATAAACATGAGCCTTCTTAATTTTAAACAATTTATAGTCCAACCCTGTATTAAACTCTAAATAGTTAACATCCCACTCCATATAATTCCCAACAGTATCATCACTTCCAATGGCTCCATAACCAGCATAACTTGTTCCTAAGGATATATTTAAATTTTTTATGAATAATTGATCTCTGTACCCTACAGTCATAAAACTGTGTGGCGTTGCTTGTAAATTATCAAGGCGAACTCCTTGTGAGTTCTTATAGTCAAAAGATGCTAGCGTTTTTCCACCTTCAATGTAAATCTGTTGTGCAAATGAGGTTGTTGCTGCTAGTACTAATAGTAATAAAGTAATTTTTTTCATCGGTAAATAATTGATTAATGTTTGGTTGTAATTTTTATATATGTTTTTGGTATCCTTTAACTGAAGTTTACTTTTTTATAATATTCTTAACGAATTGTTTATTATTGGCGGTTACTTTTAGAATATAATCGGACACCGAGAGGTTGTGAAATTGCACCTTTAAATTTTGTTCTGCTATATAGCTATTTAAAAATACTAACCTTCCTAGCATATCAAAAACAGCAACTTCAACTTTTCCTTCAATTTTTTCGACAAACGCTAAAGTGACACTTTCTACAAATGGATTTGGATAAAAACTAGCCTCTAAATCTAAAGAAATGTTATTGTTAATAATTTTAGAAAGTACATCAGGTTGTATAAATCCTTGACGTATGGAATACTTAGTTGTATTAAAAGTACCAATCGCACTAGATTGACCTACACTTTGTTGAACGATAAAGGTTTTATCATTTTGAGAACTAGTTACTGATGAACCCGAAACTCCTGTAGTGGAACGTACCAAATAATCACTTTGTATACTTTGGGCTATCGCAAATTGAAATGTAACTATAAAAAAAAGTAGGATACTACTAAAAAGTAATTTTTGCTTCATATTGAATTGTATTGATTAAAAAAACATTATTAAAATTAACCCAAATACTTTTAGGTAAAACTTAATATTTTAATAATTCAACATCTAAATCAATAAAACTAAATTAATGCTTACTCGCTAAACAGTAAATAATCACCGATAAACAGCATTTTATTACAAATAAATGGCAAATTTTAAAATATTTTCCAAATCTAAAAAAGAAGTCGTTAATTATACTAACACAAAAACTAAAATAACTAACACTTTTTACTGTTTTTACTGAAAAATTACTTATTAAAGAGTTTCTTATAGAATTAACTAATTCTTATATGTTTATGTAAACAAATTTTCACACTTAAGTCTACAGATATTTCGTATATAAAAAAGGGCAAATACCAAAGCCTAAATTATTTAATATTTTTTTGAATATTGGAAAATTAGAAAATAGTATTCCTCTAGATTTTATATGATATGCATAACAGGTGTGTAATTGTTTATCTTTCGGTAATTGCTAGGTGTAATACCTATTTTTAATTTAAAAAAGCGCGTGAAATAATGTGGGTAATTAAAACCTAGTAAATAGGCTATTTCACTTACTGAATTATTGCTGTTTAATAGCATTTCTTCGGCTTTTCTTAGCACTAGATTATTGATGTGATCTTTGGCAGAAATTCCAGTTACTTTTCGAACCAAATCACTTAAATAGTTTGAGGATAAATTAACTTTTTCTGCAAATTGGTGAATCGTTGGAATTCCATTTTTAGATAATGAATTTTCATCTAGAAAGGTATTTAAAATAATTTCAAATTTAGATACAATATCTTGATTATCAATACTCCGATTAATAAATTGACGTTCATAAAAACGAAGTGAATAGTTAAGTAATAATTCTAAATTTGAAATAATGATGCTTTGGCTTTGGGAATCAGTCTTTTTAATATATTCTTCTCGAATGTTTGAAATTATATTAGTAAGTATATTTCTTTCTGATTTAGAAAGATGTAGCGCCTCATTGGCTTGGTATTCAAAAAAACTGTACTGACTTATCTTTTTTGCCAAAAATGACTTTTTGAGAAAATCTGGATGAAAAAAAAGCATCCATCCTTCTTCTTCATTTTTAGTCAGGGGTTTTGTAGCAGAAAAAGCTTGATGTGGTGCTGTAAAAAGTAACGTTCCATTTCCAAAATCATAACTACTCCAACCATATTCCAAACCACAATACTCATCTTTTAAAGCAATACAATACATGTTTGTTACAACTTTTACACCTACCATTTCTTGTGGTATTTCTAAATCGGAAACATTGATTACCGTAATTAAAGGATGCTCTGGTTTATCTAAATTTAATACCTCATGTATCTGTTCAATAGAATTTATTTTTATAATTTGTTCCATCTATAAAATTTAATTTTTACAAATATCGAAAAAAATTAGAAACACACAATCTAATTAAAATAAATTATTAGACAAACAAATATCTTTTAGTTTTTGTTGATAGAAACTGGTGCTGGAATAATAACTTTATCGCTAAATAAAGTCCAAACTTTCATTCCTCCCGCTAAATTCAAAACATTAGGAATATTATTATGTTTTAAAATTAATTGTGCAATATATGCTCTAACACCTCTTCGGCAAATTAAAATAATTGGCTTATTTTCTTTCTTTATAAAATCTATATAATTTCTAATTTCATCTGTGGGAATATTAATTGCATTTGGTACTGCACCTTCCATAAATTCCTCAACAGTTCTTGTATCAATTAAAAGAAAATCAGAGGTGTTTTTACCGTTAACAATTAATTCTAATTCTTCTACAGAAATTTGATCTCCATTATTTTCTAACATATTTTTAGCAACAAAACTTGTAACTACAACTGGATCTTTAGCTGGTGAAAAAGGTGGTGCATACGCTAAATCTAATTGTGACAAATCTGTAATTTTTAATTTCGCGTAAATTGCTGTACTTAAAACATCTACTCTTTTATCTACACCTACTTCACCAAATAATTCAGCTCCTAAAATTTCTTCAGTTTCAGGATTGAAATACAATTCTGTAAATAAATCTTTTGCATTTGGATAATAACTTGGTGTTGATCCAACAACTGTTAATACAGTTTTAAATGGTATATTATTTTCTTTTAAGTACTTGGTATTTAAACCTGTTCTTGCTAAAGTGTAATTAAACACTTTTATAATTGCTGTTTTATAAGCACCTTTAAAAACAATATCTTTCCCTACTGCATTGGCTCCTGCAGCCCTTCCTGCTTTATTTGAATGTGTTCCTAATGGAAAGTAATCATACTCATTAGTTTGTAAGTTTTTGATGGAAACATTATCTCCAGCTGCATAGACGTCTTTTAAAGATGTTTCCATACGTTCATTCACAATCAACGCCCCATTTTTGGTGTGTTTTGCTCCTTTTTGAATTAATAAATCTGTAGTTGGTTTTATACCAACGCTTACAATTACAAAATCGGTTTTAATAACTTCTTTTCCTTCAATTTTAACACCTATTATTTTGCCAATATCATCTAATTCAAATTCTTTTACAAAACTTGACGTAAACACCTTAATTCCTTCACTTTTTAAAATTGTTTCAGCAAAGTTGCTAAATTTTTGCTGCCACATTGTTAAAATTTGATTATCACCTTCTATTAAGGTAACCTCTTTACCTGCTTTACGTAAATTTTCAGCAACTTCAACGCCAATCAACCCAGCTCCAATTATTGTAATATATTTTGAAGAAGTTGCTAAACCTTCTTTCATAATTTTATCAAAATCAATCATTGACCTACACGTTGACCAGTTGGTTGCTCTTTTTATATTTTTAATTGGTGGAACTATTGATGTTGCTCCAGTAGCAAACACCAACTTATCATAACTGTAATCGCTGTGCTTTGAATAGACAATTTTATTTTCAGTATCAATATTAATAATTTCTTCATTTAATTTCACATCAATATTAAATCTATTCTTCATTAACTCTGGGTCAACAACAATTAAATCACTCCGATTTTCAATAATTCCTGAAAAAGCGTAAGGCATTCCACAAGTTGCGTAACTAATATTAATGCCTTTTTCAAAAAGCAATATTTCAACATTCTCATCCTCTCTTCTCGCTTTAGCTGCTGCTGATGGCCCTGCTGACAACCCGCCAATTATTATAATTCTTTTCATTATATCCTATTTAAATATTGTGCAAATTTCTACTAATTTTATGAGATATATTGCAATTATTATCACTATAACGTTTTCACAATTGCCTCATATTCTTACACGTTTAATTTCAAGTATTTTACAGTTAAGAAAACCTTTATTTTAAATTCTTTTTTTAACAAAATGATTTCCCAAATATTAATACTATTCAGACATTTTAGTATATTTGCATTTCTAAAAAACGAAGTGAAAATCTATGTTTAATAATTTAAGTGATAAATTAGATAAAGCCCTTCATGTACTCAAAGGGCATGGAAAAATTACCGAAGTAAATGTTGCAGAAACTTTGAAAGAAGTTAGAAGAGCACTTTTAGATGCTGATGTTAACTTTAAAATAGCCAAAAACTTTACAACTACCATTAAAGAAAAAGCGCTAGGACAAAACGTATTAACTACGTTAAATCCTGGCCAATTAATGGTAAAACTGGTAAAAGATGAACTAACTCGTTTAATGGGTGGAGAAACTGTTGGTATCAACCTTTCAGGAACACCAACTATTATACTAATGTCTGGTTTACAAGGTTCAGGAAAAACAACCTTTTCAGGTAAACTTGCTAACTATTTAAAAACAAAAAAATCAAAACAAGTTTTATTGGTTGCTTGTGATGTATATAGACCTGCTGCAATAAATCAATTACAGGTTGTAGGTGAACAAATTGGTGTAGAAGTATATGCTGAAGTTGAAAACAAAAATCCTGTTGAAATTTCAAAAAATGCCGTAAAACATGCAAAAGCTACTGGTAAAAATGTTGTGATTATTGATACTGCCGGTCGTTTGGCTGTTGATGAGCAAATGATGACAGAAATTTCTAATATTCACAAAGCTGTTAATCCTCAAGAAACATTGTTTGTTGTAGATGCTATGACTGGGCAAGATGCCGTAAATACTGCAAAAAGTTTCAATGATATTTTAAATTTTGAAGGTGTTGTTCTTACAAAATTAGATGGTGATACTCGTGGTGGTGCTGCTTTATCAATAAAAACAATTGTTAATAAACCAATTAAATTTATTGGTACTGGAGAAAAAATGGAAGCTATTGACGTTTTCCATCCTGATCGTATGGCTGAACGTATCCTGGGAATGGGAGATGTTATTTCATTGGTTGAACGTGCTCAAGAGCAATACGATGAAGAAGAAGCCAGAAAAATTCAAAAGAAAATTGCTAAAAACCAATTTGGGTTTGATGATTTTTTGAAGCAAATTCAGCAAATCAAAAAAATGGGGAATATGAAAGATTTGATGGGTATGATTCCTGGTGTTGGTAAAATGATGAAAGATGTTGATATTGATGATGATGCTTTTAAAAGCATTGAAGCTATCATTCACTCTATGACTCCTGAAGAACGTAGCCAGCCTAAAACAATAAATGCAAGTAGAAAAAAAAGACTAGCAAAGGGATCTGGAACATCTATTCAAGAAGTAAATCAATTGCTCAAACAGTTTACTCAAATGAGTAAAATGATGAAAATGATGCAAGGTGGTGGTAGCAGACAAATGATGCAAATGATGAAAGGAATGGGAAAATAATTACTAAGTAAAGACTGTCTGAAAAGTCTTTATTTTGTCATTTTGAGCGCAGTCGAAAAATCTTATTTATCTGATAATAAAATGGTTATCATTTTTTGAGATTCTTCATTTCATTCAGAATGACACTTTTCAGACAGCCTCTTTTTATATAAAAAATTAAAATTTATACTATGATTTTACTAGACGGAAAAAAAACAGCAGCAGCTTTAAAAATTGAAATTGCCGAATCAGTAAAACAACTGAAAGCACAAGGAAAAAAAACACCTCATTTGGCTGCCATATTAGTTGGTTCTGATGGTGCTAGTATGACTTATGTTAACAGTAAAGTAAAGGCATGTGAATTGGTTGGATTTAATTCAACTTTAATTAAACTTCCTGAAGAAACTACAGAAGAAAAATTATTACAAGAAATTAAGAACCTAAATAACAATAATGATATTGATGGATTTATTGTTCAACTTCCTCTTCCAAAACACATTGATGAACAAAAGGTATTAATGGCAGTAGACCCAAATAAAGATGTAGACGGTTTTCACCCTACCAATGTTGGGAGAATGGCATTAGACATGCCTTGCTTTTTACCAGCAACACCCTTTGGAATATTAGAATTATTAGAACGATACGAAATTGAAACTTCAGGTAAAAATGTTCTTGTAATAGGAAGAAGCCATATAGTTGGTAGACCAATGAGTATTTTAATGAGTCAAAAACGTAAAGCAGGAAATGCCACAGTTACAGTAGCGCACAGTAGGACTAAAAATTTAAAAGAATTCACATTAAAAGCAGACATAATAGTAGCGGCACTTGGTATTCCTGAATTTTTAACTGGTGATATGGTTAAAGATGGTGTAACCATTATTGATGTTGGGATTACACGAGTTGATGATGCCTCTAAAAAAAGAGGATATCGTTTGGCTGGTGATGTTCATTTTGAAAGTGTAAGTACTAAATCAGCGTATATTACCCCCGTTCCAGGTGGCGTAGGTCCAATGACAATCGCAATGCTTATGAAAAATACCTTATTAGCTTGTGAACGAAAATAATTGATTCTTTTATAGTATATTGGTCTTTTAATATACTTTTAACTTGACAGATTCAGTATTCTTAAAAGATAATCAAGATTTTATATTGTTTGGTAATCAACATTTGATTGCATTACTTTTTTTTATCACGTTTGGTTATGTATTGATAAAGTGGGCAAAAAAACTAACTGTAGAAAAACAGTACATCGTTGGAAATATTTTTGCCTTTTCACTTTCAATAACTGTGATAATTTGGACTTTTTTAAAAATTTATACAAGAGGATTTGACATTAAAGAGGATTTGCCTTTACACCTCTGTAATTTTGTTGCTTTATTATTACCTGTTTTCACATTAACTAAAAAGAGAATTTATTTTGATATTATCTTTTTCTGGATTTTAGCAGGGACATCACACTCTATTATAACACCTGATTTAAGAAATGGATTCCCTAATTTTATTTTTTTGAAATATTGGTATGTCCATGCAGGATTAATTATTTTTGTTTTTTATGCTTCGATTGTACTTAATTTAAGACCAACTTTAAAAAGTGTTTTTTACTCTTTTTTAGCTTTACAATTGTATGCAGGAATATTATTTATTATCAATAAAAACATAAATTCAAATTATTTTTATACAAACTCTAAACCCTACGGACCAACTGCTTTAAATTACCTTGGTGAATGGCCTTATTACATTTTAACAATAGAATTACTTTTAATTCCTTATTTTTTAATTATATACCTACCTTTTTATTTAACTAGAACAAAAAACTAAATTAAATTTCTTCTCTATTAACCAAGTCAATTGAAAATGCAGGTAAACAAACTGCCAGATACTCACAGGCTTCATCAAAAGGATTTGAATATCGAACTCTAGCTCCTTTTTCAATTTTAATAGATTGACCAGCTTCCAACACAATAGTATCTCCATCAACAATTAATTGTTTTTTCCCTTTAATTATATAGGTATATTCATCAAAATCTGGGATTTGAAAAGGTTCACTCCATTTTGGAGGCGCTATCATATGAGCAATACTTAATTCACATTGATTGCTCAATCCAAAGTGTTCTTCTATCAATTTACCATCAGTAGTAGGAACTACAAATGGAGATTTTTGTACTTTATATTTTTTCATTTTAAAAAATTTAGTCATCAAATTTAATTAATAATTAGTTAACTACTTATAATCCGTACAACTTATTCAATAATACTTTATAAATAAAGTGTAACTACTATATTTAGCAAAAATTTTGCATAAAATGTTAAACTTTAATCATTTTAAAGTTGTAATTTTATATATACCAACCATACTTTAATACTCATTAATTTAAAACTACTTAAGATGAAACTAACATTTTTAGGAGGTGCAGGAACAGTTACTGGTTCAAAAATTTTACTAGAGGTTAATTACAAAAAGATATTAATTGATTGTGGTTTATTTCAAGGTTTAAAAGAATTACGTAAAAAAAATAGAGAAGAATTACCAATTGATTTAAATGAATTAGATTTAATTTTTCTAACACATGCACATTTAGATCACTCGGGGTACTTACCTGTTCTTATAAAAAATGGTTATAAAGGTAAAATTTATTGCACAAATGCAACTAGAGATTTAACAAAAGTCATATTACTCGATAGTGGTAAAATACAAGAAGAAGATGCAAGAAGGGCTAATAAACACAACTATACAAAACACAAAAAAGCCTTACCTCTATATGATATCAACGATGCGAAAAACACCATTTCTCATTTTAAAACTTTTGATATTGATAAGTGGTACACCATAGATGATTCAATTAAATTTAGATTTTTAAATAGTGGGCATATTTTAGGAAGTGCATTTATTCAACTAAATATCAATGGAAAAATAATTGTGTTTTCAGGAGATATAGGCAGAACAAAACCTATCCTATTAAACAGGTACGAATATGTAAATAAGGCAGATTATATAGTAATTGAATCTACTTATGGAAATAGATTACATAAAAATTATACTATAAAAGATAAACTACTCAAATATATTAAACATACATATTTAAAAGGAGGAACATTAATAGTTCCTACATTTTCAGTAGAAAGAGCTCAAGAAATTATTTATTTATTAAGTATTTTAAAGCGAGAAAACCAATTACCAAATATACCTATATATTTAGATAGTCCAATGGGTGTTAGCGCTACAGAAATATATTACAAATATATCAATGAGCATCATTTAACAGCCGATGATATTAAAAGTATGGAGTCTACAGTTGAATTAATTAGCGATGTAAGTGCTTCAAAAGCTGTAGTTAATGATAGTAGCCCTAAAATAGTTTTAGCAGGAAGTGGTATGATTACTGGAGGAAGGGTGTTACATTATTTAGATAAACTTATTTCAGATAAAAAAAATAGTATCTTAATTGTGGGTTTTCAAGCTGAAGGAACTCGAGGAAGGGCTTTATTATCTGGTGATACAGAAGTCAAATTTTTTGGGAAATATCACAAAATAAACGCCGAAGTTTTTAAAATAAATGCCTTCTCAGGTCATGCAGATCAAAATGAATTATTAGATTGGCTACAACATTTTAAAACGCCTCCAATCCTTACAATTATAAACCATGGTGAGCCACATCAAAGTCAGGCTCTAAAAGTAAAAATTAAATCCGATTTAAAATGGAATTGTACAGTTGCTAAAATGAATAAGGTGTATAAATTAGTCTAATTTACAAATTGCTTTTTTATACTTTTAACCTGAGTTCGATATAAAGATTTAGTTGTTCAAAATGCTATTCTCGATAGTTCTACTGAGCCTGTCTGCTAGAAAGGTAGGCTCGGAATTAATGGGTTTTGATAGCAAATTACGTCAGCTTGAGTTGAATTCTCAAAAGAATTTCGTATCGAAATCAAGTAATTTACTTATATGAAACTCAGGTTTTTAACGTAACTTTCATTTTAATTAAACCAAATAGTAAAATATTTTATCCTTGCCATATCTGGAATTTGATTAATAGTAACTTGCTCTCTACTAAAACTATTTAACCCTAATTCTTTTTTATCAATAGCAACAGTAGCATTAAGTTCATCTATAAACAGCATGGCAGAAGTTAAGGTGGTCTCTACATTATTTATAGTGTAATTTTCATTTATATCTTTAAAAGTAGAATTAAGAGAAATTCCTCTATCTGTTTTATAATTTGAATCAAAAATTTCAATACTTTTAATTTTTGACAATGAATCACTTTGATTAGAAGGTGTTATTTGTAATAATTTTTTTCCTTTTTTTGAATAAACAACATACTCATCATCACCCATAGAAAATAACTTTTTATCTACGCGTAATGTATCTAATGAAAGATTTGAAACAATTGAATCTTTACCAAAAATCGCATTTAAGTCCTGCACCTTAGTCTCTTTATTTAAAAGGCCTACCCTTCCTTTTTCTACCAAATATTGATTTTGTTCTGTACACTGAAAGAATAAAAAAGAGATTAAAAATATATATGAAAGTTTTTTTATAATTAACATAGAAGTTTGATTTATATTGTAGCTTTATTTTTAACGTATTTATTATCTTTTTATTTAAAAAAATAAAAATTATAATACTCTTTTTAATATTCCTAGTACACCTCTAATAAATGTTGCACTAGTCACAACTTTTAAAATAGGGTTCATTCTAGTACTCTTTCTTGAAGTACTTTTTCTTCTAGTTCTATATGCTTCCTTTTTTTTGTTTTCAACTTCTTCTTTTTCATTTATTCTTTCAATTTTTTTACTCAATATTTCAAAAGCACTATTCCTATCAATGGTTTCATTGTATTTATAATACAGTCTAGATTCCTCAATGAGCTGTTTTAACTCACTTTTAGTTAAAATATCCATTCTACTCATTGGTGCTCTCATCATTGTTGCTGCCAATGGCGTAGGACGCCCTTTTTCATTTAGAACAGATATAAAAGCTTCTCCAATCCCAAGTTGCGTTAAGGTTTCATCAACATCATAATATTTAGAATCTGGATAATTTTCAGCAGCTAATTTAATAGCCTTTCTATCTTTTGCCGTAAAAGCTCTCAATGCATGTTGAATTTTTAATCCAAGTTGAGCCAATACATCTTCGGGAATATCTTTTGGGTTTTGAGTTACAAAAAATATACCTATTCCTTTAGATCTAATTAACTTAACAATACTCTCTATTTCTGAAAGTAACGCTTTCGAAGCTTCCTTAAAAATTAAATGTGCTTCATCTATAAAAATAACTAGTTCAGGCTTTCCACTATCTCCTTGTTCAGGAAATGTTGAATATACTTCAGCTAGTAACTGCAGCATAAATGTTGAAAAAAGTTTTGGTTTATTTTGAATATCTGTCAATCTTAAAATTGAAATATAACCATTACCTTTACTATTCTTTCTCACCAAGTCTTTTACATCAAAAGAGCGTTCTCCAAAAAATAAATCACCTCCTTGCTGATCTATCTCAACAATTTTCCTCAAAATTGCTCCTGTACTTGCCGTTGATATTCTACCATATTTCGCTTGAATTTCTTCTTTTCCTTCATTAGTAGCAAATTGTAGTACTTTTCTAAAATCCTTTATATCTAATAATGGTAATTTATTATCATCACAATATTTAAAAATAATAGATACAATACCACTTTGAGCGTCAGATAAATCTAAAATTCTTGAAAGCAACACGGGGCCAAATTCTGAAACTGTAGCACGTAATCTAACTCCATCTTGAGCTGAAATAGTTAACGGTTCTACAGGAAACTTCTTCCCCTTAAAAGGCAAACCAATTGCAGCCATTCTTTCATCAATTTTAGGATGTCCTGGACTTGGTTGAGCTAATCCACTTAAATCCCCTTTGATATCCATCAATAATACTGGAATTCCTTTTTCAGAAAGATTTTCGGCCATCACCTGTAAAGATTTGGTTTTACCCGTACCAGTGGCTCCAGATATTAAACCATGCCTATTCAATGTTTTTAAAGGTACTTTAACAAAAGCATCTTTAATTGTTTCACCATCTAACATTGCTGAACCAAAAATAATAGCATCACCTTTTGTTTTATAACCCTCGGTTATTTCATTAAAAAAATCTTCTTTTCTACTCATATCAAGAAATGTATTATTTGTTAAAAATAAGACTTAAAAACCAAATTAAAAATTTCAATATAAATTTTATTGAATTTATTTATTCTTGGTTCTTATGAGTATATTTGCAGAATGATTGACAAATACACACAACAGCTTATTGACAGAGGTGAAATGTTACCTTTAATGGAAGAATTTTACACCATTCAAGGTGAAGGATTCCATTCAGGAAAAGCAGCCTATTTTATCAGAATTGGAGGCTGTGATGTAGGTTGTCACTGGTGTGATGTTAAAGAAAGTTGGGATGCAAATTTACACCCTCCCACTAAAACCAATTTAATTATTAATAACGCAACAAACCAAGCAAATACGGTAGTTGTTACTGGAGGAGAACCTTTAATGTGGAATTTAGATTATTTAACAAAGAAATTACAAAATAACAATATTAAAACACATATTGAGACTTCAGGTTCTTATAAATTATCTGGTACTTGGGATTGGATATGTCTTTCTCCAAAAAAAATGAAGCTACCTCTAAAAGAAATTTATAAAAAAACAAATGAGTTAAAAATTATTGTAGTAAACAAGCAAGATTTTAAGTTTGCGGAAGAACAAGCTAGTAAAGTTTCAAAAAACTGCAAACTATTTCTACAACCCGAATGGAGTAAAAGAAAACAAATAACACCTCTGATTATAGATTATGTAATGAAAAATCCTCAATGGAAAATATCATTACAAATACATAAATACTTAAATATACCTTAAGCTTTTTTTAAAGCCTTAATAGTAATTTCATAAATTTTATCAAATTGTTCTTCTAAAGTCATTTCAGAATTATCAATTTCAATGGCATCTTTGGCTACAATTAAAGGAGAATCTTTTCTGGTAGAATCTATATGATCTCTATATTCAACATTCTTTAAAATTTCATCAAAAGTAACATCATCGCCTTTTTGAATTAATTCCTTGAATCTTCGTTGGGCTCGTTTTTCAGCAGAAGCTGTTATAAAAAATTTTAATTCTGCATTAGGAAAAACAACGGTTCCAATATCTCTTCCGTCCATAACAACACCTTTATTTTTACCCATTTGCTGTTGTTGTCTAACTAATTTTCTTCTAACTGCTGAAACTTCTGAAACTTTACTAACAAATTTTGACACTTCTAAACTTCTAATTTCATTTTCAACATTTTTACCATTTAAATACATTTCTGCGTAGCCCAAAGATGTATTGAACTTAAACTGTAAATCAATTTTATCCAAAGCTGAAATTAATTTACCGCTATCAAAAAAACCTTCCGAAATAAAGTTGTGCTGCATAGCATATAAAGTAACTGCTCGGTACATAGCACCAGAGTCTACATAAACATATTTAAGCTCTTTTGCCAATTGTTTAGCAATTGTACTTTTTCCCGTTGAAGAAAATCCGTCTATAGCAATTGTAATATTTTTCAAATTATTAATTTAAATTTATTTGTAAACTGAAGGTATTTGCATTGGATGCTGGATGGTATTTTGAAAAGGCATAATTAAATTTAAATTTATTCATCTTTAATCCAAATCCAGCTGTAAAACCAGAAAATGTTCTCTTATCAATCAATTGTAATTCTTTTGCTCTTCTAAAATTATATCCAAATCTTAAATTAAAAGCTCCTTCAGAGAATAGCTCAGCACCTAACGTAAAATGTCTAATTGTATTATCAAAAAAGGAAATTTGCTCTTCAGTAACAGTACCATTAATATCCGTTTTTGTATTTGATGGATTCGCTACTGCAATATCCCATTGCTGTATATTATCCAGCGTAATATGCCAAGTTATAGGAACATTTTCTAATTTATAGGATGCCCCAAAAGAAATATCTAAAGGTAATTTTTCTCTTATTTCATCAAATACCGTTACTTGATAACCTATATTTCTAACAACCAACGTAAAAACATAGGGTTTATATTCATTGAAATATAACAATCCAATATCAGTTCCTATTCCAAAAGAAGTAAAATTCCCAATTACTGAATTTATTAGCTTAATATTGGCTCCAATAAAAAAATCTGTTTTAAAGATATGATATGAATAGCCAACAGAAACGGACAAGTCATACGCTTTAAAAATTCCTGTTTCAACTCCGTTTTCATCGGCTTCAATAAATTTTCCATAATTCAAATAAGTTATTCCACCTTGAATCGTTCCAAAATTTCTATTAAGTAAATGGGCAAATGTTGCTGAAGTTAAACTAACATCCGCTAAATAATTTAAATAATTAATAGAAATTTGATTGTCTAATTTCAAATTTATTGTTGAAGGATTCCATAAAGGTTGATTTACATCATCTAGCAATGTTAGCGTATTCCCTCCTAAAGAAGCCTGTCTTGCAGAACCTGTTAAATTTAGGAAATTATAAATACTCTCACCTCCAACTTGTGAATAAGTTTTTACAGAGATTAGAAATAAAAGTAACATAATTTTTTTCATATACTTTGCAAAATAAAACTAAATAATTTCTAAAACCGAAAGATTTATATTTTATTATAATAAATTATCTGTATATCCGTAAATTCACCTAAAAGGTGTATATTTACTTGAATTCAAAGATAGAATAGATTTATGAACATATTTAGTTTTACAGCAAATTTTGGTGATGAAGAGAGTTGTCGCTTACATTTTAAAACAGAGAG
>JAKIVA010000051.1 GCA_021647265.1 Lutibacter sp. | reverse complement strand
ATGGGAGTTCCGCTAAAGTGTGTACTTTTGTTCATATCCGTTTTTTTTGTCAAAAACAAGATATAAATAAAGCAGGAAATCCAACTATGGAAATCCTGCTTTTAAAAATGTTTATCGGACACTAATATTTTATTAAAATAATAACCTGCTTTTTCATCGTTCCCTAATATAAAATTAACCCAACCTAAATTATAGTTAGTTTCACTATCAAATGGTTTTTTAGTAAGTACCCTCTGTAAATAATCTAAAGATAAACTTAAAGTGTCTTTATTTAAATAATTCACAAATAGTAAGTTAGGTTGTTTTTCTGAAATATCAATTTTATATGCACTTGCGGCTAACGCAATGGCTTTATGTTTATTTAATATAATATTTTTAGGAGATAGTAGTAGCGCCTTATCAATTAATTTTAAACTTTTGCCAATTTCACCTTTTTCATAAGCTTCTACAAATTTATAATTGTTGTACACAAGAAAAACTCGCTTTATATTTATAACAAAAAGTATTGAGAACACAACCAAACTTATCGCTAAAAATCCTATTTTTTTTCTTTGTGAAAATCTGTATTCCTTAATTTTTATATCGTATGGAATTAAAAGAAATACTAAATGAAAAGTCAGAAGGTAAACAAAATCGTTTTCAAATAAAGATGAAAATGTAAATTCACGTACAAGTATAGCTATAATTCCAGAAAATATTATGGCAATTTCTATTTTTTCCTTTTGAGTATTCTTTCGTGATTTTAAATTTTTAAAAACAATAATTAAAACAATTAAAAAGAAGAATAAATAACTGGCAAACCCTAAAATTCCTCTTTCAATTAACAACTCAATATAGGTATTATTTGTTCTATAAGAATTGGCAATGTCTTCACCTAAATAAGGATGCTTATCCTGAGCTAAAAGATAATTATCTTGCCCGTATCCAACTATAGGTTTATCTTTAATAAGCTTAAATGAATGTTTCCATAGTGCTATTCTTCCATCTGTACTTCGCTGTTGGGATTCAATTTTATTGAAAGAAATTGTTGTTTTAAATGAATTATACATCAGTAAAGCTGATGTTGAAAACATAAGAACCATAATTATATTATATAAAAATAGTTGCTTAAACCTCAGATAATTTATCAATAAAACATTCAATAAGAATACAAATACAAATACGCTTAAATAGGCACCTCTAGAAAAGGACACTATGATACTAAATACAGTAAGCAACAAATTTAAAATCAATAGAATTTTATCACCTTTCTTATCCAGATGTATTAAAAAAATTAAATTAAATGGTATAAATAATAAAAGTATACTAGCCCAAATATTATTTAAAACTCCAAATGGAGTATATAAGTTTTTAAAATTATTTAGCTCAAAAAAACCTTCTGAGGTTAAGTTTTTATAGAAAAACATAAAATACTTAACTGTAACTATTAATAATATGCTACTAAAAAAATAAAATATTAAAGAGCCTAAAAAATGATTATCTCCCTTCTTAAAAATATTTTTATAAAAAATATAGATAGAAAATACAATTACGATACGATTTACAGACCCTAAACTATTATATATATAGCTTGAGAAAATAGTAGTTATAATTTCCCCCATTAATAATATTATAAATCCAATATCTAAATAAGACAAGCGAAAAGAAAATTGAGATATCTTGTACACTTTAAAAATCACAAGTAAGATTAATGGAAACAGCAATTGAATGTTCCAAAAACTAGCAAGTATTATAACACAAAAAAACAATGTTATAGGCACTTGTTTCTTTGTTAATTTAAAATCTAACATAAATATATTTTGGCGACTAACAATTTTATTTTGTTCTAAATCAATAGAGACATCCAAATATAAATAACTAAAATGTAATTTTATAATATTAACCGTAATATTATAAATAAGTCATAAGCTTTTTTAAAATTGTTAAAAACTCTCTTAATAACTGTTTTGAATTATAGAATCTCATCACTAAAATTTATAATTATTTGGTTAAATTTGTACATTCTAACAACACACTAAATAAATCAATCTATGATTCACTTCTTTGGAAACACAAACAGCAAAATTTATGCTGTGCAAACGTCAAAAGAACTTTCACTAAAAGATATACAAAAATTAACTTGGTTATTTGGCAATCAAAATATATTAAATGAAGCATCTATCGATGCTTTTTTTATTGGCCCACGTGCCGCTATGGTTACACCTTGGAGTACCAATGCTGTTGAAATCACCCAAAATATGGGGATTGACGAAATCATAAGAATTGAAGAATTTATAGCTTCAAATAAAAAAGAAGACTTTGATTCAATGATTTTTCAAAAATACAGTGAATTAAATCAAGATATTTTCACCATTGATTTAACACCTGAGCCTATTTTAAAAATTGATGATATTGCGGCTTATAATGAGCGAGAAGGATTGTCGTTAAATGATGATGAAATTGAATACTTGAATAAACTAAGTACCAAAATTGGTCGAAAATTAACTGATTCTGAAGTATTTGGATTTTCTCAGGTAAATTCGGAACATTGTCGTCATAAAATTTTTAATGGTACTTTTATTATTGATGGTGAAGAAATGCCAGCTTCATTATTCAAATTAATTCGAAAAACTTCTGAATTAAATCCTAACGGAATTGTTTCAGCCTACAAAGATAATGTTGCTTTTATTGAAGGGCCTAAAGTTGAGCAGTTTGCTCCAAAATCGGCTGATAAACCAGATTTTTATGTAAAAAAAGACTTTAATTCAGTACTTTCCTTAAAAGCCGAAACACATAATTTTCCAACTACTGTTGAACCTTTTAACGGTGCAGCAACAGGTTCAGGCGGTGAAATTAGAGACCGTTTAGCAGGTGGAAAAGGTTCACTGCCATTAGCTGGAACTGCTGTTTATATGACTTCTTATTCTCGATTAAATGAAAAAAACTCTTTAGATTCTGCACAAGACAGGCCTTTCGACTCCGCTCAAGACAGGCCTTGGGAAAAAGGAATGAAAGAACGCAATTGGTTGTACCAAACACCTATGGATATTTTGATTAAGGCTTCTAACGGTGCTTCAGACTTTGGAAATAAATTTGGGCAGCCCTTAATTTCAGGTTCTGTATTGACTTTCGAACATCAAGAAGACTTCGACAAGCTCAGTATGACAAAAGCACGTAAACTAGGGTATGATAAAGTAATTATGCAAGCAGGTGGCGTTGGTTATGCAAAAGCTGAACAAGCTTTAAAAGACAAACCAACCAAAGGTGATAAAATCATTATTTTAGGTGGAGACAATTATCGTATTGGTATGGGTGGCGCAGCAGTATCATCAGCTGACACTGGTGAATTTGCAAGTGGCATTGAATTAAACGCTGTGCAACGGTCTAATCCTGAAATGCAAAAAAGAGCTGCTAATGCCATTCGTGGAATGGTAGAAAGTGATGTTAATACCATTGTATCAATTCACGATCACGGTGCTGGCGGACATTTGAATTGCTTGTCTGAACTGGTTGAAGAAACTGGTGGTATTATTGACATAGATAAGTTACCTGTTGGAGACCCTACCCTTTCAGCTAAAGAAATTATTGGAAATGAATCTCAAGAACGAATGGGACTGGTAATTAGTGAAGCTAATACCAAAATGCTAAAACGTATTGCCAAAAGAGAACGTGCTCCTTACTATGAGGTTGGAGAAGTTACCAATAACAACCGTTTTACTTTTCAATCTAAAACAACAGGTGAAAAACCAATGGATTTAGATTTATTTGACATGTTTGGAAGTTCTCCTAAGACCATCATGAAAGATAAAACCGTTGCGTATAATTATTCTGATTTAGAGTATTCCATCCAGCATATTTCAACCTATTTAGAAAACGTACTTCAATTAGAAGCCGTAGCTTGTAAAGATTGGCTTACCAATAAAGTAGATCGTTGTGTAGGTGGTAAAGTAGCAAAACAACAATGTTGTGGCCCATTGCAATTACCACTAAACAATGTAGGTGTTATGGCGTTAGATTATAATGGTAAAGAAGGTATTGCAACTTCCATTGGCCATTCTCCAGTTGCTGCATTAATCAATCCTATTGCAGGCAGTAGAACTGCCATTGCTGAGGCCTTATCAAATATTATTTGGGCACCTATCAAAGATGGTTTAAAAGGCATTTCATTGTCAGCAAACTGGATGTGGCCTTGTAAAAATGAAGGTGAAGACGCTCGTTTATACGCAGCTGTAAAAAGCTGCTCTGATTTTGCTATTGAATTGGGAATCAATATTCCAACAGGAAAAGATTCTTTATCAATGAAACAAAAATATCCAACTGAAGAAGTAATAGCTCCTGGTACCGTTATTATTTCTGCTGCGGGAAATTGCACCAATATTCAAAAAGTAGTAGAGCCAGTATTGCAAAAAAAAGGAGGTTCAATATACTACATCAACCTTTCTCAAGACGATTTTAAATTGGGAGGCTCTTCGTTTGCACAAACACTTAATAAAATTGGAAATGAAGCTCCTACTATTAAAGATGCTGATTTCTTCAAAAGAGCTTTCAATACCATTCAGGAATTAATTTTAGAAGATACTATTCTTGCAGGTCACGATATTGGAAGTGGTGGATTGATTACTACATTATTAGAAATGTGTTTTGCCGATTTAAATTTAGGACTTAAAATAGATTTTTCAGTTTTTGAAGAAAAAGACATCATTAAATATCTTTTTGCTGAAAATATAGGCATTGTTTTTCAGGCAAAAGAAGATACCATTGTTGAAAATAAACTAAAAGATAATACTATTTCCTTTTACAAACTTGGTACTGTTACCAATGAGGAAACCCTAGATTTTGGTCCTTGTAAACTAGATATTCCAAGATATAGAGACAGTTGGTACAAAACTTCGTATTTATTAGATAACAAGCAAACTGCAAATGGTTTGGCAAAAAATCGTTTTGAGAATTATAAAAACCAACCACTGAAATTTACGTTTCCTACGCATTTTACAGGAAAATTAAAAAATGTCATTGAGAACGTAGTGAAGCAATCTGTTTCTAAAAATGAGATTACTTCGTCGCATACTCCTCGTAATGACAAAAATGTCCTCTCGAGCGCAGTCGAGAGACCAAAAGCGGCTATTATTCGCGAAAAAGGAAGTAATAGTGAGCGTGAAATGGCACATGCAATGTATTTAGCTGGTTTTGATGTGAAAGATGTACATATGACCGATTTAATTAGCGGTCGTGAAACACTTGAAAATATTCAATTTATTGGTGCCGTTGGTGGTTTTTCAAACTCAGACGTTTTAGGCTCTGCCAAAGGTTGGGCTGGTGCATTTTTGTACAATGAAAAAGCTAAAACTGCTTTAGATAATTTCTTCAAAAGAAAAGATACCCTTTCTGTTGGTATTTGTAATGGGTGCCAATTATTTATGGAGCTAGAAGTTATAAATCCAGAGCATAAAATCCACGGAAAATTAATACATAACAATTCACATAAACACGAAAGTAGCTTTACATCTGTTAAAATTCAGGAAAATAATTCAGTAATGCTATCAAGTTTGGCAGGAAGTACTTTAGGTGTATGGATTTCACATGGTGAAGGTAAATTTCAGTTACCAATGGGAGAAAATCAATATAATATTATTGCCAAGTATGGTTATGATGATTATCCTGCAAATCCAAATGGTTCTGATTATAATGTTGCAATGATGAGTTCAAATGACGGTCGGCACTTGGTTATGATGCCACATATTGAACGTTCTATATTTCAATGGAATTGGGCTTATTATCCAGAAGGAAGAAATGATGAAGTTTCACCATGGGCTGAAGCGTTTGTGAATGCAAGAAATTGGCTAAAAAATAACTAACCCTTTTTGTTAAGAAACTAAAATCAAATACACTGAAAAATTTATTGATAATAGTAATTTATCTATTTAATAGCATATTTAACGTGAGTTCGACATAATAACTCGCGTTAATTACTTATAATCAACATTTTAAATGTAAAATTAAAACTCTAATATTACCTTGAGCGCAGTCGAAAGGTCTTTAAATAGGTTTCCACTCAACCTGACAAAGTACTGATAATCAATATAATTTTCTCTATTATCTAAATTTTTTAAGTCGGATTCACGTTATTTATACTTCTGTATACATACTTATTTTTAATGAAAATAAATTTGATTATTAGTGCTACTCTATTTGTAAAATCCTATTAATTTTTATATTTTGCAATTCAATATTCAAACAATTGAAAATGCCTATAGAAACAACACGACTTTTTGATTTTGCTTACTACCAACTTGAAAAATTTAATTTAGAAAAAGCTCTTATTACAAAAAAAGATGGCCAATGGGTTTCAACTTCAACAAAAGAATACATAGACAAAGCAAATGCTATAAGCAGAGGTTTGTTAAAACTAGGTATTAAACCCGGTGATAAAATTGGGGTAATTTCTACCTCAAATAGAACAGAGTGGAATATCTTAGATATTGGAGTACTCCAAATTGGAGCAACAAATATTCCTATTTATCCAACAATATCTAAAAGCGATTATGAATATATTTTTAATCATGCTGAAATTACACATTGCTTCTTGTCTGATAGTGAATTGTTTGAAAAGGCCAACGCTATTAGAAATAATGTACCTACTTTAAAAGAAATATATTCATTTGATGAAATTGAAGGATGTAAAAACTGGGAAGAAGTATTAGAATTAGGTAAAGATGAAAGCAATCAACCCGAAGTTGAACGCTTAAAAGAAAATGTAAAGTCTGATGATTTAGCCACAATAATTTACACTTCAGGAACAACTGGAAAACCTAAAGGTGTAATGCTTTCTCATAAAAATATTGTTTCCAATGTTTTAGATAGTTTTCCAAGATTACCTTTATCCCTTGGAGATATGAAAGTATTGAGCTTTTTACCGGTTTGTCACGTTTTTGAACGAATGCTACACTATTTATACCAATATGCGGGAATTTCTATTTATTTTGCTGAAGGAATAGATAAAATTGGGGAAAATTTAAAAGAAGTTAACCCCTCATTTATGTCTGTAGTTCCTAGGCTTTTAGAGAAAATTTATGATGGTATTATTAGCAAAGGATCAACATTAAAAGGAATCAAGAAAATTTTATTCTTTTGGGCAGTAGATTTAGGCCTAAAATATGAACCTTATGGCAAAAATGGATGGTGGTATGAAAAACAATTAGCACTTGCTAATAAATTGATTTTCAGCAAATGGAGAGAAGCATTAGGAGGTAATTTATCTACGATGGTTTCTGGTAGCGCCGCACTACAACCGCGTTTAGCTAGAGTGTTTACTGCTGCAAAAATGCACGTGATGGAAGGTTATGGATTAACAGAAACATCTCCTGTTGTTACCGTAAATATGTATAAAGATGGGTTTATGAGAATTGGAACTGTAGGAAAACCAATAGACAATGTTGAAGTTAAAATTGCAGAAGATGGCGAAATTTTAGTTAAAGGTCCAAATGTAATGCAAGGCTATTACAAAGATGAAGAAAAAACAGCAAGTGTAATGACCGGTGATTATTTTCACACTGGAGATAAAGGAGAACTTGACGCTGATGGTTTTTTAAAAATAACCGGAAGAAAAAAAGAAATTTTCAAAACTTCGGGAGGGAAATATATCGTTCCTGCTTTACTTGAAAATGAGCTAAAACAATCTCGTTTTATTGAGCAGGTATTAGTTGTTGGAGAGGGACAAAAAATGGCAACAGCCATTATTCAACCAAATTTCCAATTTTTAAGAGACTGGTCAAAAATTCATCATGAACCAGTTTTAGGTGATAACCAAGTACTCATAGAAAATCCACACATCTTAGAACGCATTGAAAAAGAAGTAGAAAAATGCAATAAAAACTTTGGAAAATGGGAGACAATTAAACGTTTCGAACTAACCCCCGATGTTTGGGGAATAGACAATGGTTTATTAACGCCAACTATGAAGCCAAAGCGCGATGAAATTATTGCAAAATATTTACATTTGTACAATAAAATGTATGAAATAAAATAGTGTTTAAACTACACTTTTAATACTTTCTAAAAAAAACAAAAAAATTAATGGAACATTTTATAGTATCTGCTCGTAAATATAGACCTCAAATTTTTAAGGATGTAGTTGGGCAACAGGCAATAACAAATACGCTTGAAAATGCTATAAAAAGTAATCATTTAGCACAAGCGTTACTATTTACAGGGCCTCGGGGTGTAGGGAAAACTACATGTGCACGAATTCTAGCAAAACAAATAAATCAAGCTAGTTCAGAAAATATAGATGAAGATTTTGCTTTTAATATTTTTGAATTAGATGCGGCTTCAAACAACTCAGTAGACGATATTAGAAGCCTAACCGACCAGGTAAGAATCCCTCCTCAAACAGGCAAGTATAAAGTCTATATTATAGATGAAGTTCATATGCTTTCTGCAGCTGCTTTTAACGCTTTTCTAAAAACATTAGAAGAACCTCCTGCTCACGCTATTTTTATTTTAGCTACTACTGAAAAACACAAAATTATACCTACCATACTTTCTCGTTGTCAGATATTTGATTTTAAACGAATTGGAGTGTTAGACACCAAAAAATATTTAGAGAAAATTGCGAAACAGGAAGGTATAAACACTGAAGATGATGCATTGCATATTATTGCTCAAAAAGCTGATGGTGCTTTGAGAGATGCACTTTCTATTTTCGATAGAGTTGTAAGTTTTTCAGGCAAAGAACTAACACGTAAGGCAGTTACTGAAAATTTAAACGTGCTGGATTATGATGAATACTTTAAAACTACCGATTTAATTCTTGAAAATAAAATACCTGAAGTGCTACTTCATTTTAATCATATTTTATCAAAAGGATTTGAAGGTCACCATTTTATTACAGGATTAGCTTCTCATTTTAGAGATTTATTAGTTGCAAAAGATAAAATAACTATTGATTTATTAGAGGTTGGTGACAATGCCAAAAAAAAGTATGTAACACAATCTGAAAAATGTGATTTAAAATTTTTGATAAAAGCTATAGATTTAGCAAACGATTGTGATTTGAAATACAAAACGAGTAAAAATCAACGATTACTCGTTGAACTTACATTAATGCAATTAGCTTCCATTACTTTTAACAGCGAAAAAAAAAACAATAAACCATACATAATCGCTTCACTTCACTTTAATACAGGTGTAATTTCAAAGCCTCTTTCTACATTAAAAAACAAACAAGTAAAGGAAATTATAGCGAAAGAAAGCAAGACTAAAAACCCACAAAAAGAATTTGTAAAACCTGTATTAAACAGTAAAAACAGAAGACCTTCTGCGTTATCGTTAAAAAGCGTTGGGCGAAAAAAAGAAATTGAAACACTAGACGTTGAATATGAGGAAGTTGAGGGGAAACCTTCTGATAAATTTACTGAAGAAAGGCTAACTTATCTTTGGAAAAAATACAGAGAGAAGTTAATAGAGCAAGGTAAAAAAAGCGTTGCCTCTATAATGAATGCTTGCAATCCGGTTATCAAAAACAACAACATACATATAGAGCTTCCAAATACAATAATGGAAGATCAATTAAATAGAGCAAAAGGTAATTTATTAACTTTCCTTCGTGAAAATTTAAATAATTATAAAATTAATATTGTAATTAATGTTAATGAAGAGATTACAAAAAAATATGCCTATACTCCACATGAAAAATATCAAAAACTCAAAGAAAAAAATAGTGCATTGGCTTTATTAAAAAAAACATTTGATTTAGATTTATAATGCTTAATTTCATTTGAATGCTGTATATTTAACTACTTAAATTATTTAATTTGGATATAGACATAAAATTATTAATTACATTTATTATTGGCTTTTTAATTGTTGCAATTGCAGCCAATCAAATAGCCAAAGTTTTTCAAAAAATAAAATTCCCCTTAATTACTGGATTAATAATTACAGGGATTATCGCAGGATCATCTGTATTAAATTTCATATCTCCCGTAGCTGTAAAAAAATTAAATTTCTTAAATGATATTGCATTGGCTATTATTGCCTTTTCTGCCGGTTCAGAATTGTATTTAAATGAATTGCGCAGCAGAATTAAGAGTATTAAATGGATGGTTATTGGGCAACTTGTAATAACTTTTGTTATGAGTGCTACCGTCATATTTTTTGTAGCCAATCACATTCCATTTATGGCCAATTTACCTGCAACTCATAAATTTGGAATCTCAATATTATTTGCAACCATATTTGTTGCTCGGTCGCCTTCTTCTGCTATTGCGGTTATCAATGAAATGAGAGCCAATGGACCATTTACCAAAACGGTTATGGGTGTTACAGTTGTAAAAGATGTATTGGTTATAATTTTATTTGCTATTTGTTTATCAATAGCCAAAGCACTTATAAATGATGAAGTTACCGACTTTTGGTTTTTTATTATCCTCTTTTTTGAGCTAATAACCTCTTTTGGAATTGGGTATTTAGTTGGTAAAATTTTACAACTCCCTTTTTTAACCAAAATGGACAAACAGCTAAAGGGGATTTCAATTATCCTTATAGGTTATAGCGTTTATTTATTTTCTGATTACATCAGGTATAAAGCTTTTGAAGTATTTCAACATGAATTTATTTTAGAACCTTTATTAATTTGTATTATTGGTAGTTTTGTATTGACAAACTATAGCAAACACAGAATTGAATTTGGAAAGGTACTCCAAGAAATTAGCCCTATTATTTATATTATATTTTTCACTTTAACCGGTGCTTCTTTATCAATGCAAACACTCATGAGCGTTTTTGGAATTGCAATTGGTTTTTTCTTTTTACGACTAATAACTATATTTTTTGGAGGTGTTTTTGGTGTTTTTGCAGCCAAAGATTTTAAAAAATACGCACTTATTGCTTGGATGCCTTATTTAACACAGGCAGGTGTTGCTCTGGGTTTAGCTACCATTATTTCTAATGAATTTCCTGTTTGGGGACATGAATTTGAAACCATTGTAATTGCCATTATTGTAATAAATCAACTCGTAGGTCCTCCGTTATTTAAATGGTCTCTTAATTATGTAAAAGAAAGTCATTTAAGAGCAAAGCTACCCAAATTTGATAGGAAACAGGACGCTGTAATATTCGGATTGGAAAATCAGGCAATTGCCTTAGCAAAACAACTTCAAAAAAATAATTGGGGTGTACGAATTATTGATACCGATAAAAATTATGCTCACGAAATTAAAGATGTTGAAATTTTAGAATTAAAAAACATTAGTTTTAAAAATCTCAAACAATTGGAATTAGAAAAAGCGGAAGCCATTATATTAATGCTCTCTGATGAAGATAATTATAAAATCGCCGAACTTCTTTATGAAAAAATAGGCACTAAAGATATTATTGTTCGGTTAAATAATAGAGATTATTTTGAAAAATTTCATAAACTTGGAGCATTAATAATTGAACCTGCAACAGCAATGGTAAGTTTATTAGATCACTTTGTGCGTTCACCTAATGCCGCATCACTACTACTTGGTATGGATGAAGGCCAAGACACCTTAGATGTTGAAATTAGGAATAGAGATATCCATGGAATGCGATTAAGGGAACTACGTCTTCCTTCTGATGTGCTAGTCCTTTCTGTAAAAAGAAAAGGACAATTATTAGTTTCGCACGGTTATACGCGTTTGCGTTTAGGTGATATTATTACTTTAGTTGGAGCAGGAAATAGTTTAGAAGAACTTAAATTTAAATTTGACACATAATGTTAGGCTTAAAATCAAACACAAATCCCGAATGGGCTAAAATAGCCGAAGCTAATTTAGAAGCATTTTTAACTGACCACGCATTTGCTGAACAAAAAGCTGCTGCTGGTGGATTTTCACTTATTATAGCCTATTCAGAAGATACTGAATTGGTAAAAGCACTAAGCGAATATACCATTGAAGAAACGGAACACTTTAAACTAGTGCACGATTTTATGATTGCACGTGGCTTTACACTTGGCAGAGATAGTAAAAGCAACTATGCTGCTCACCTATTTAAGTTTTTCCCAAAAACAAAAGATAGAACTGAAAGCCTCGTTAGTAGATGCTTAATTGCAGCACTTATTGAAGCTAGAAGTTGTGAGCGATTTAAAACACTCGCCGATTATACTTCTGACCTAGAACTGGCTCAATTTTACAGAGATTTAATAGCTTCTGAAGCCGGTCATTATACCCAATTTCTCAAATTTGCTCGCTCTTATCAAGATAAAAGTATTGTTGATGAAAAATGGGATAAATTGCTAACCTATGAAGCTGAATATATGAATACTCAAGGAAAAACACCTTTAGTACACGGATAAATGTTTAGTAAAGAAGAAGCTTCACAACTCAGGAAAGAATTTTGGATTAGTTTCGGGAAATCATTTCCAAGAAAATGGATTTTATACAATACTAAAATTAAAGACTTCAGTTTTAAATTTGCTGCCAACCAAAAACAAGCAATGGTTTGTTTAGATATTGAATCTCAAGACACTATAAAAAATCAATTACTTTTTGAACAGCTATTAGCTCTAAGAAGTATTTTAATTGAAACTTATTTACCTGATGTTCTTTTTGATGAAAACTACACTTTAGAAAATGGAAAAACAATTTATAGAATTTATGTAATCCATCCGCAAAAATTTAATATCCACAATAAAGATACTTGGCAGCAAGCCTATGAGTTTTTTAATGAAACGATGCATCAATTCGAATTATTTTATCATAATTTTGAAGATTTTATTAAACAAGCTATTTAATTTCATACTTCATTTTTAAATAAACCTTATTTTTACACCTATGAACAGTATACAAAACGATACTATAATTGCGTTAGCCACCTCTTCAGGTGTTGGAGCCATTGCAGTTATACGTTTATCGGGTAAAGATTCAATAAAAATTGTCAATCAGTTTTTTCAATCAAAATATGGAGATAAAGATTTAACAAAAGTAAAATCACATACCATTCACTTAGGTAATATCATTGATGATAATCGTATCATTGATGAAGTATTGGTTTCCATTTTTAAAACCCCTCACTCCTATACAGGTGAAAATGTAGTTGAAATTAATTGTCACGGATCTGTATATATTCAACAAGAAATTATTCAATTATTCATAAAAAAAGGTGTTCGTAATGCCAATGCAGGTGAATTTACACTGCGTGCCTTTTTAAATGGTAAAATGGATTTAAGTCAGGCAGAAGCTGTTGCCGATTTAATTGCATCCAACTCTGCAGCTTCACATCAAGTTGCATTACAGCAAATGCGAGGTGGATTTAGTAGTGAAATTCAAAATTTACGTCAACAATTACTCAATTTTGCCAGTTTAATAGAATTAGAACTCGATTTTGCTGAAGAAGATGTTGAATTTGCAGACAGAACTGAATTTAAAAATTTGATTGCTAAAATTAGCAACGTTTTAAAACGATTGATAGATTCATTTGCTGTAGGAAACGTTTTAAAAAACGGTATCCCTGTTGCTATTGTTGGTGAGCCTAATGTTGGAAAATCTACACTCTTAAATGCTTTGTTAAATGAAGAAAAAGCCATTGTAAGTCATATTGAAGGTACCACAAGAGATGCCATTGAAGACGAAATAATTATAGAAGGTGTAGCCTACCGGTTTATTGATACAGCAGGGATTAGAAATACCGAGGATTTTATTGAAAATATTGGTATTAAAAAAACATTTGAAAAAATACAACAGGCTCAATTAGTTATCTATCTATTTGATTTAGAGAAGATTAAAAATAAGCGCCTTACACTTGAAAAGTGCATTTTAGAAATAAAAAAAATTAAAGATAAGTTTCCTACCAAACAATTACTCATTATTGCGAACAAAGTAGATTTGGTTGATGAGAAAATTATTGATGAAACAACAAAAGCATTTAAAAATACACCTTTAATATTTCTTTCTGCAAAAGAAAAATTAGGTATTTTAAAACTCACCAACACGCTAACCAAACTTGCCAATAAAGGAGCTTTAAGTAATAACGAAACTATTGTAAGTAATTCCCGTCATTTTGAAGCGTTAAATAATGCTTTTAATTCCATAAAAGAAGTACAAAAGGGAATTGATAACAATATTAGTACCGATCTTTTTTCAATTGATGTACGCCAAGCTTTATTTCATTTAGGAGAAATTACCGGAGAAGTAACTACCGAAGATTTATTGGGTAATATTTTTGCTAATTTTTGTATCGGGAAGTAATCACCACAAGTAAAGGAAAACAAAAATCTATCTTTTTTTACTATTAGAATGGCATTCTCCAAAAACTAGACTTTAACCATTAATTATAACATACCTCTCTTTTAGTAAATTTTTATAATTCATTTTCATTTCACTACTTAAAAATGAATTATCAATAGTCTTAATTACATTCGGTTTATGTACTATAAACCGCTTAAAAACTCCATTAATTTGCTTTAACGATAATGATAATCCCAATCCAAAATTTATTAAAATTTCTTTAGTGATTTTTTTCTTTTTACCAGCAATAGTTAATGCAAGTTCTTCTGTATCTTCAGGATTTACAATAGCTACATTTAGCAAATCATACGCAGGTGACAAACTCCAACCATAATTAGTTTTAAGCATAGAGAAATTCTTTAGGTGCATATCATTATTTCCTGTTAAAAAACTAAAAACTGTTAATTCAAAAAAACGAAGTTTATCTAGTAATGTATTTGTTGCATAAACATCTAAAGCTTTGCCTATTTTTTCCATAGAACTTTTATACTTATCAAAAGCTTCGGTAATTTGAAACATGTCAATCATATGTATTTTGGAGCTATCCTCTGCCCTATCAATCCTTTTTGTGATATACGACAATTCACCTGACTTTAATCTAATTAATGAAGATGGCACTACTAAAATTCCACATAATTCAGCAATACGCATTGTGAGATGTTCATTTTCTGGCATTTCTATAAAATCTTCAGAAGGTGGTTTAAATATATAATTACCTCCTAAAGCACCAACAACGGTCAATCTTTTATCAGACTTTTGCTTTTCTTCTTCAATTAATGACAAGGATAATTTTGGTTGTACTCCTGGAACTGCTATACTACGCTCCACAACATTTTTAGCTAATTCAGACATTTGGTCTAATGAATACGGTAATTTTGGTGGGGTTTCTGTTCCAAAAAAATCTAAACTACATTTTTTATGAAAGTCTATTTCCTCTTTAAGTTCTTTATAACAATACAAGCATTTATTCTTCATCTTTGTCCTCTTTAGGTTCTACACTAACTGCACCAATACAGTTTTTACAACAAGCTAATAAAAGCCCCATTCTATCATTCGGGTTAATTTTCCAATTTTCAGAAGCTATATTCAACAACCAACCTTCAGGAATCAACCCTTCAAAAAAAGGGAATAGTCTTTTTTCTCTATATATTGTAGCACTAACTGGCATTGTAAATGTGATAAATTGAGTAGGATATTTATTTATATAATCTGCATTATACTGAAAAGTATATTCACCATCATTCGTTTCAGTTAAAACTCCAGCCAAAATAGTATTGTAATAAATATTAGCTTTTCTCATCGGTACTTATATTTGAATTAAGCAAACGCTCATCTACAGGAGCTAATACATGTCCAAACATTTTTAATACTAAATTTACTTTTTCTAAATTTAAATTGTTTTTCCCTTGTTCTATTTTCCGAACAACAGTTAAGGCAACTCCCGCCCTTTCAGCAAATTCTTCTTGCGTTAAATGAACCTCTTTTCTACGTTCTTTAACAAACTCTTGTAATGTTTTCATTATATGTAATTAAATATAATTTCAAACAAATATAGTAAATTATATGTAAATAGATATAAATTAAATAATAAAACATATATTATATGCTTTAAGGTATAGTAAAAGTTGCGTTTTATAATAATTGAGCATTTAAGACTTTGAAAGGAAACTTAGCGTTGGAGATTGTCATTTGAAACTAACCTATTTACTTAGAATACTATAGATAATTTATTCAAGTCAATATTTAAAATCTCTTAATTATTTAAAAAATATTTGAGATAATTGACACTCTAATTTATAACATTTATAAATTAGAGTAACATAGAAATCTATAATTATATTCTATTGTTTTTTTACTAAATTTAAACTCAAAAATCTAAGCTATAGATTTACACGATACTGATTTGTATGCAATTCAAATGGAAATACGATAATTTAATCCACCTTCATGTTCCCAAAATTATATATTAATAATTAAATAATGAAAGATAATTACTCAATTTGCTTCTACTTATAACAAAATTTATTGCTTGTTTATATAATAGTAACAAATTAAAGACATTCATAATATGAAAATAAACTACCTCTACGGATTAACCGTGCAAGGCATACAATCCTACATTTTTGCTACCAATAAATTGAAACAGATTATTGGCGCAAGTGAAATTATTGAACAGTTATGTACCACTTGGTTTGATGATTTTTTAGATGAGAAAGAATTAACAGGAATAAAATACTGGGTTCTTTCCCGTATACCTATTCACGATGAAAAACTCGATTGAAATTCACAGTCAATAAGCTCATTGTCTTCATAAGTAAAATGCTAAAATTCTGAATGAAATACGTTTATTTAGTCAAACCTTAAAAAGCCCAATATTTTGAGATTTTATTTTTTTGAGAAACAGTATCCAAAAATTTAAGATATGAAATAGTTCAAAAAGAATTTGCTCTTTAATTCTATTGAGCATTTTCTTTAAA
>JAKIVA010000050.1 GCA_021647265.1 Lutibacter sp. | reverse complement strand
TATTAGGGAGAATTACTCCTATGGAAAAATGGATGGAAGATAAACACTTAATTTTAATGAAAAATATAGCAGCATAATTAATAATCGAAATTTAAAAGATTACTCTTGTTTTATAGGGGTCAAAACATAATGAACATAGCTTATTTTATGGTCTTTATCTATCATATAAGTTGCTGGTACAGGTAGTACGTTATTTTCTTTTTCATTATTTTCACGAATTCTTTTAAGGGTAAATTCAAAATATTTAGGAACATTCTCTTTGGTAACTTTAAAAGCTACTTTATAATCATTCATAATTTTATTATTAAAATCATGGATAATTGAAAACTTAGAATTGAATTTACTTGTAGTTTCTTTAATTTTTTCAACTTTTTCGGGTGTTACCACAATAACGTATATTCCCTTTTTTATGAATTTCTCTAAATTTTGTTGTAAACTTACTAGATGCTTTTTACAATATGGACACCAATTACCCCTATAAAATAGTAATAATATTTTTTTGTCTTGTAAAATTTTAGTTGAATTAATCTCAGAATTAAATTGATCTACCCCTTTAATTATAGGTGCCTCCTCACCAACTTTTAAATAATTATTATCTATTTGTGATGTAACCTCAGCTACAAATAGCAACTGAAAAAGTGTTATTAGTACAGTTTTTACCATTAAGTTTAATTTTAGTTTTTAAACAGTCGTAAATAAATGTTAGTTATTACAAATCTTTAATCTTTTTTCGCATCTAATGTTATTTTGCCTGAAAAGAAATCAAAATACATTTTAAAATCAGATTGCAAACTCCACAATGGATATTTAAACGTCGCTGGCTTATTTTTTTCGAAAAAGAAATGTCCAATCCAGGCAAATCCATAACCTACGATGGGAACAAACAATAACCAATATGGATTTAAGTATATAATAGCCGTTAAAGTCATAGCCAACACAAATGTTGTTCCTACAATATGCAACAGTCTACAAATTTTATTACTGTGTTGTTTTAAATAAAATGGATAAAACTCTTCAAACGATTTTATTCTTTCTTCCATAAAGCTACTTTTAAAAATTCTAATTTACAATTAATAATTTACTTCTTATTTGTGGTAATTAAAATTTAATGTTAGTGTATTTCAACTATTTACATTCAATATATAGTGTATTTTGCACTAAACATAATATTTCCTTTTGGCATTGGAACTAAATTGGTTTCTGTATAATTAGCATTAAATATATTATTCGCTACTACTGAAAATTCAAAATTATTTATTAAGGATACTAAAAATTTTGCATCAACAACACTATAACTCACTCCATCAGTCCTTTCAACATATCTATAAGATATATTTTGACTTAAAGTAGCATTTAATTTTAAATGGATGCTTGAATTAAATTGGTGCTTTATGCTATTTAAAGAATAACGCGTAAATTGTACATTATTATCTTTAATATCATCTTCAATAAAACTATAACTAATATTTATTTTTTGATAATACTTTCCAATTTTAAAATTGTAATTAATTGTGGTTTCAAATCCTTGTGTTAGTACTTCACTAAAGTTTTTTGTTTTCCATTTATCTTCTTCATTTTCCTTAGTCCAATCAATTAGATTATCTGATTTCCTTTTAAAGAGAGCAACGTTAAATTGTACATTTGTAGTTGTATATTTAAATCCCAACTCTTCTGACAAAGCTGACTCAGGTTTTAAATTTATATTACCTTGTGTTGAAGGTCCAATATAAAACATATCTGTAAAAGTAGGTACTCTATAAGTATAGCCAATATTTCCATATAGCTTAAATTTTTCTGATATACGATACCCCATATCAATTCCTGGAAAAAAATTCGTATCAAAGTCAGAATAGTAACTAATTGAAATACCGGGCGTTATATCAAGTACTTCATTAAATAACTCAAAACGTTGTTCTAAAAAACCTGTAATAGCAGTACGGTTATGGTTACCCAAATTATTACTAACTAAAAATGTTCTTGAAACATCTACTCCTACACCTGTTTTCCCTAAGTTAGAATTAAAAACCATACTCGTTTCGGCCCCTATCTTATTAGAAATATGTAAATTCCTATAATAGGATGGATTTTCTCGTAAAAATAAATACATATCTTGATTTCTTCTCCAATATAACTTTGGCTTTAAAACAAAATTTTCAAAATTATAAGAAGTTGATACACCAACTAGGCTTGTTTGTGTTTCTTCATATTGATCTTTAAAATCTGGGCTTGCATAAAACCCATTTGCTCCAAATTTTCGTTGGGTAAATGAGGTTACTAAATTATAATTTTTAAAATTTGATTTAAAAAAAACTGATGTGTTTTTAAAGTCGGTATTAAATCGGTAGCCATCTGACTCTTGATAATTTAGAGCTAAAAAATGAGCTCCATTTTTAAATTTCTGACTAAGTGATGCTGTTGTTTTTTTATTATCATAGGAACCATACCCCATACTTAAATTTAATGCGTCATCTGTTATTTTTTTAGTAATAATATTTATTGCACCTGTAAAGGCATTTTGCCCGTAAATACGAGCTGCAGGGCCTTTAATAATTTCTATTCTCTCTATACTTTCTAGCTGCAGAATAGCATTCATCGTATGATGACCTGTCTGAATATCATCCATTTTTATACCATCTATAAGTATCAAGGTTTGATTAAAATTTCCACCTCTTATATATAAATCAGACTGCATACCATCAATACCTCTACGTCTAACATCAATTCCAGCTACAGTTTGTAGTAAATCTTCAATATTTTTGGCTGAAGATTCAACTATATCATTAGCTGTAATAAGAGTAATTGTACGCGATGTTTTAGAAAAAGGCAGAGAAATTCTATTTGATGTAATAGATACCTCTTTTAATTTAATAGTATCTTTTTGAGCATTTATTGAAATACTAAAAAAAAGTAAAACAACACTTAAATTATAGATTATTTTCATTTATTTAATTTCATAATTACAAAGCGGCAAAGCTAAAAATAAGATTGAATGTAGCATACTATTTTAACAAAAAAGAGCCGAACAAATGTTCGGCTCTTTTACTTTTTATGCTTCTCCTGTGGGTCCAAAATTCATTGGAATTGGAGGCTGTTCATAATCTTTTATTTCACCATGACTTTTCTCAAATCTTTTAACATTTTCAGCAAGGGCTTTTACCAACCTCTTTGCATGTTGAGGAGTTAAAATTATTCTTGATTTAACTTTTGCCTTGGGTTGACCAGGCATTACACTAACAAAATCAACAATAAATTCAGATACTGAATGATTAATAATAGCCAAATTTGCATAAATCCCTTCAGCTATTTTCTCATCTAGTTCAATATTAATTTGTCCCTCGTTTTTAGATTTTTGATCGCTCATAATTATAAACTTGATTCCATTTCTTCTTTTGATCCTACAATAATATTATCGTATTCTCTCATACCTGTACCTGCTGGAATTCGTTTACCAACAATTACATTTTCTTTCAATCCTTCCAATGTATCAACTTTACCGCTAACAGCAGCTTCATTTAACACTTTTGTTGTTTCTTGGAATGATGCAGCAGAAATAAATGATTTAGTTTGTAAAGAAGCTCTTGTAATCCCTTGTAAAATTTGTTCAGCTGTTGCAGGTTTAGCATCTCTAGCTTCAACTAAATTTTTATCTTCTCTACGTAATACTGAATTTTCATCACGTAATTGACGAGACGTAATTATTTGGCCTTCTTTTAAACTTTCAGAATCTCCTGCATTTTCAACAACTTTCATTCCGTAAATTTTATCATTTTCCTTAATAAAATCATTTTTATGAATCAATTGATTTTCTAAAAATAATGTATCTCCAGAATCTATAATTTTTACCTTACGCATCATTTGACGAACTACAACTTCAAAATGTTTATCGTTAATTTTCACACCTTGCAAACGATATACTTCTTGAATTTCATTTACTAAATATTCTTGAACTTTACCTGGCCCTTGAATATTTAAAATATCATTTGGTGTAACAGCTCCTTCTGATAAAGGCATACCTGCTTTGATAAAATCATTTTCTTGAACTAAAATTTGATTAGAAAGTTTAATTAAATATTTCTTAATCTCACCTAATTTAGATTCTACAATTATTTCACGATTTCCACGCTTAATTTTCCCAAAGGAAACAACACCGTCAATTTCAGAAACAACAGCTGGGTTAGATGGATTACGTGCTTCAAATAATTCTGTTACACGTGGTAAACCACCCGTAATATCACCAGATCTTCCAGATTTACGAGGAATTTTAACAATCACCTTACCTGATACAATTTTTTCGCCATTTTCAACAATTAAATGTGCACCTACTGGTAAATTATAAGATCTTATTACATTGTCATTATCATCCATAACCAATAAAGTTGGAATGGTTTTTTTGTTTTTAGATTCAATAATAACTTTTTCTTGGAAACCTGTTTGCTCATCAATTTCAACGAGGTAATTAATACCTACTTCAATATTTTCAAACTTAATTGTTCCTGCAAATTCTGAAACAATTACTCCATTAAATGGATCCCATTTACAAACAATATCGTCTTTTTTAAGTTTTTGACCATTCTTAACAAAAATGGTTGAGCCATAAGGTATGTTATTTGTACTTAATATTAGTCCAGTTTTTTCATCGACAACCTTAATTTCAGAGGTTCTAGAAATTACTATATTAATATTGTTTCCTTCTGCATCTGTTCCTTTAACAGTTCTTAAATCTTCAATTACAGCTTTACCTGCAAATTTAGTTTGTAAGTTATTATCTTCTGAAATATTACCCGCAACACCTCCAACGTGGAATGTTCTAAGCGTTAACTGTGTACCGGGCTCACCAATTGATTGTGCTGCAACAACTCCAACAGCCTCACCTTTCTGCACCATTTTTTTGGTTGATAAACTATGTCCATAACATTTAGCGCAAATACCTTTTTTAGCTTCACAAGTTAATGCAGAGCGTACTTCAACTCCACTTATAGGTGAGTTTTCAATACGTTTTGCTATTTCTTCAGAAATTTCTTCACCAGACTTAACCAATACTTCTTCAGTAATAGGGTCAATAACATCGTGTAAAGATACACGTCCTTCAATCCTCTCACTTAAAGTCTCAACAATTTCATCATTCTTTTTAAGTGGCTGTACAATTAGCCCCCTTAAAGTACCACAATCATTTTCATTAATAATCACGTCTTGTGAAACATCAACCAATCTACGAGTTAAATAACCTGCATCGGCAGTTTTTAATGCCGTATCGGCTAAACCTTTACGTGCACCGTGGGTTGAAATAAAATATTCTAAAATTGATAAACCTTCTTTAAAGTTGGATAAAATTGGATTTTCAATAATTTCACCTCCACTAGATGTAGATTTTTTAGGTTTTGCCATTAATCCACGCATACCTGTTAACTGGCGAATTTGTTCTTTAGAACCCCTTGCTCCAGAATCTAACATCATAAATACAGAATTAAATCCTTGTTGATCTTCGCGTAAACGTTTCATCGAAAGTTCAGTTAAACGATTATTCGTAGATCCCCAAATATCAATTACTTGGTTATAACGCTCCTTGTTAGTTAACATACCCATATTATAGTTTGCCATAATATTGTCAACTTGTGCGTTGGCATCAGCAATCATTGTATATTTTTCAGGTGGTATAATAATATCTCCCAAGCTAAATGATAAACCTCCTTTAAATGCAAAGGTATATCCCATAGATTTCATTGCATCAAGGAACTTACCTGTAGTTGGAACATCGGTTACTTTTAGTACTTTTCCAATAATATCTCTTAATGATTTTTTAGTAAGTACTTCATTAATATAACCTGCTTCAATTGGAACAACTTCATTAAATAGCACTCTACCAACTGTAGTTTCAATTATTTGATTAACCAGTTCTCCATCTTCATTAAAATCTTTTGTTCTTACTTTTATCCTCGCATTTAAATCAACTCGATTTTCATTAAAAGCAATGGTAACTTCTTGCGGAGAATAGAAAGTTAATCCCTCTCCTTTTACATGATACTCAGGAGTCGATTTTCTTTCCTTAGTCATATAATACAATCCCAATACCATGTCTTGAGATGGTACCGTAATTGGAGCTCCATTTGCTGGATTTAAAATATTATGAGAACCTAGCATTAACAATTGACACTCTAAAATAGCTTCAGGGCCTAATGGTAAATGTACTGCCATTTGGTCACCATCAAAATCGGCATTAAATGCTGTACAAGCCAATGGGTGTAATTGTATCGCTTTACCTTCAATTAATTTGGGTTGAAAAGCTTGAATACCCAAACGGTGTAATGTAGGAGCTCGGTTAAGTAATACAGGATGTCCTTTTAAAACATTTTCTAAAATATCCCATACAACTGGTTCTCTTTTATCTATAATTTTCTTTGCAGATTTAACTGTTTTTACAATTCCTCTTTCAATTAATTTTCTAATCACAAAAGGTTTGTAAAGTTCTGCTGCCATATCTTTTGGAATACCACATTCAGATAACTTCAACTCTGGCCCCACAACAATTACAGAACGAGCAGAATAATCAACACGTTTACCTAATAAGTTTTGACGAAAACGTCCTTGTTTTCCTTTTAATGAATCAGATAAAGATTTTAATGGTCTATTTGATTCTGTTTTTACTGCTGAAGATTTACGTGTATTATCGAATAATGAATCTACTGATTCTTGTAACATACGTTTTTCGTTACGTAAAATTACTTCAGGAGCTTTAATTTCAACCAATCTTTTTAAACGATTATTACGTATAATAACTCTTCGGTATAAATCATTTAAATCTGAAGTTGCAAATCTACCACCATCTAAAGGTACTAATGGACGTAATTCTGGTGGAGTCACCGGTATTACTTTCATTATCATCCATTCAGGGCGATTTTCTCTATTTTTATTTGCATCTCTGAATGCTTGAACAACATTTAATCTTTTTAATGCTTCTGTTTTACGTTGTTTAGATGTTTCAGTATTTGCTTTATGGCGTAATTCATAAGATAATTCATCTAAATCAATACGGTTGAATAAATCAATTAAACAAGCAGCACCCATTTTAGCTATAAACTTATCTGGGTCATTATCGTCTAAATATTGATTTTCAACTGGAAAACTTTCAAGAATATCTAAATATTCTTCTTCTGTTAAGAAATCCATTTTTTGTAATGGTTCTCCTTCTGAATTAGTTGCTCCAGCAGGTTGAATTACTACATAACGCTCGTAGTAAATAATCATATCTAACTTTTTTGAAGGTAACCCTAACAAGTACCCCATTTTATTAGGTAATGATTTAAAATACCAAATGTGAGCTACAGGAACCACCAAGTTAATATGTCCTACCCTATCTCTACGAACTTTCTTTTCAGTTACTTCAACACCACAACGGTCACAAACTATTCCTTTATAACGAATTCTCTTGTATTTTCCACAAGCACATTCATAATCTTTTATTGGTCCAAAAATACGTTCACAAAATAATCCATCTCTTTCTGGTTTATGTGTTCGGTAATTAATAGTTTCTGGTTTTAATACTTCTCCTCTTGATTTCTCAAGAATTGCTTCAGGAGATGCTAAACCAATTGAAATTTTATTAAATTTTTTTACAGTGTATTTCTCGTTTTTTCTTGCCATAATATAATGATGGATTCGAATTTTAAAAATGTAAAAATATAATGAATAACTAGGAGGTTTTCCTCCTAGTTATATCTTTTAGTTATTATTCTTCTAATCTAACATCTAATCCAAGACCTCTAAGTTCATGCATTAGTACGTTAAATGATTCTGGTAAACCTGGTTCTGGCATTGGATCTCCTTTAACAATAGCTTCATACGTTTTAGCTCTTCCTAAAACATCATCTGATTTTACTGTCAAAATTTCACGTAAAGTACTTGATGCTCCATAAGCTTCAAGTGCCCAAACTTCCATTTCTCCAAAACGTTGACCTCCAAATTGTGCTTTACCACCAAGTGGTTGTTGTGTAATTAATGAATAAGGACCTATTGAACGCGCATGCATTTTATCATCAATCATATGACCTAATTTAATCATATAAATAACTCCAACTGTTGCTTTTTGATCAAATCGTTCTCCAGTTCCACCATCATATAAATAAGTGTGTCCATACTGTGGTACTCCAGCCTCTTCAGTTAATTTATCAATTTGATCAATAGTTGCTCCATCAAAAATAGGTGTTGCAAACTTTTTTCCAGTTTTTTGACCAGCCCATCCAAGAACAGTTTCATAAATTTGTCCAATATTCATACGTGATGGTACACCAAGTGGGTTTAAAACAATATCAACTGGAGTTCCATCTTCCAAGAAAGGCATATCTTCTTGACGAACAATACGAGCAACAATACCTTTGTTACCATGTCGTCCAGCCATTTTATCCCCTACTTTTAATTTACGTTTTTTAGCAACATATACTTTTGCTAATTTTAAAATTCCTGCAGGTAACTCGTCACCAACTGAAACTGTAAATTTTTCACGTCGTAAACCTCCTTGTAAATCATTCACCTTAATTTTATAATTGTGAATTAATTCAACAACTAATTTATTAAGATGACTATCAGTAGTCCAAGTACCTTTGGTTAAATATGCAAAATCTGGAACAGAATTTAACATTTTTAATGTGTACTTTTTCCCTTTTTGAAGTATTTCCTCTCCTAAATCATTTAGAACTCCTTGTGAAGTTTTTCCACTTATTAGTGAAAACAATTTATCTGTTAATACAGAACGTAATTCTTCAAATTTTGCAGTGTATTTACTCTCTAAATTAGCAATACTAATTTTATCTTGAGCACGTTTAGATTTATCTTTTACTGCACGTTCAAATAACTTTTTATCTATAACAACACCTCTTAATGAAGGCGATGCTTTTAAAGAAGCGTCTTTTACATCTCCTGCTTTATCTCCAAAAATTGCTCTAAGTAATTTTTCTTCTGGTGTAGGATCTGATTCACCCTTTGGTGTAATTTTACCAATTAAAATATCTCCTGGTTTTACTTCAGCACCAATACGAATCATTCCATTTTCATCTAAATCTTTGGTAGCTTCTTCTGAGACGTTTGGAATATCATTTGTCAATTCTTCAGCTCCTAATTTAGTATCTCTAACATCCATTGAATATTCATCAATGTGAATTGATGTAAAGATATCTTCTTTTACAACTTTTTCAGAAATTACAATTGCATCTTCAAAATTATATCCTTTCCAAGGCATAAAGGCAACTTTCATGTTTCTACCTAATGCCAGTTCACCGTTTTGTGTAGCATACCCTTCACAAAGCACCTGCCCTTTTTCAACTCTATCTCCTTTTTTAACAATAGGTTTTAAGTTAATTGAGGTTCCTTGATTTGTTTTTCTAAACTTAATTAAATTATATGTTTTACTATCTCCATCAAAACTTACAACACGATCTTCATCAGTTCTGTCATATTTAATTTCTATGGTATTTGCATCAACATACTCTACCAAACCAGCTCCTTCTGCATTCATTAATATTCGAGAATCTTTTGCTACTCTACGCTCTAAACCAGTACCAACAATTGGAGATTCTGGTTTCATTAAAGGTACAGCCTGACGCATCATATTTGACCCCATCAATGCACGGTTGGCATCATCATGCTCCAAAAACGGAATTAAAGATGCTGAAATAGAAGCTATTTGATTAGGAGCTACATCCATATAATTAACTTTTGTAGGTTCAACTACAGGATAATCAGCTTCTTCACGAACAATTACTTTATCATCAGTAAATTTCCCTTTATTATCTAAAGGAAGATTAGATTGTGCAAATTTCTTTCCTTCTTCTTCTTCTGCACTTAAATATTTAGGTTCATTTGTAATATCTACACTTCCTTCTTTTACTTCTCTATATGGAGTCTCAATAAATCCCAAGTTATTTACTTTTGCAAAAACTGCCAAAGATGAAATTAAACCAATATTTGGTCCTTCAGGAGTTTCTATTGGACATAAACGCCCGTAATGTGTATAGTGAACATCTCGTACCTCAAATCCTGCTCTTTCTCTAGATAAACCTCCTGGTCCTAATGCTGATAATCTTCTTTTATGAGTAATCTCAGCCAATGGATTTGTTTGATCCATAAATTGAGATAGCTGATTTGTTCCAAAGAATGAGTTAATAACAGACGATAATGTTTTAGCATTAATTAAATCTATCGGCGTAAACACTTCATTATCACGTACATTCATACGTTCACGAATGGTTCTAGCCATACGAGATAAACCAACACCAAATTGACTTGCTAACTGTTCTCCAACTGTACGCACACGACGGTTAGATAAATGGTCAATATCATCAACTTCAGCTTTAGAATTCACTAATTTTATCAAATTTTTGATAATAGTAATAATATCTAATTTTGTTAAAACTTTTTGGTCTATACTTTCGTTTAAGTTTAACTTTTTATTCATTCTATAACGACCTACTTCACCTAAGTTGTAACGTTGTTCAGAAAAGAATAATTTATCTATAATACCTTTTGCCGTTTCAAAATCTGGCGGTTCGGCATTACGTAATTGCCTGTAGATATGTTCAACAGCCTCTTTTTCAGAGTTTGTTGGATCTTTTTGAAGTGTATTATGAATAATTGCATAATCTGCCATTTCTCCATCTTCTTTATGTAATAAAATGGTTTTTGAGCCAGATTCTATAATTTCTTCAATTTGTTCTTTTTCTAAAATTGTATCTCTATCCAATACAATTTCATTTCTTTCAATAGAAACTACTTCACCTGTATCTTCATCAACAAAGTCTTCAAACCAAGTTTTTAATACACGTGCAGCTAATTTTCTACCCAGTACTTTTTTAAGTCCACTTTTTGAAACCTTCACTTCTTCTGCAAGGTCAAAAATTTCAAGAATGTCTTTATCTCTTTCGTAACCGATAGCTCTAAATAGCGTAGTTACAGGTAATTTTTTCTTTCTATCAATATAAGCATACATTACTTGATTGATATCTGTTGCAAACTCAATCCAAGAGCCCTTGAAAGGAATTACTCTGGCTGAATATAATTTTGTTCCGTTTGCATGGAACGACTGTCCAAAAAATACTCCTGGTGAACGATGCAATTGAGAAACAACAACTCTTTCTGCTCCATTAATACAAAAAGTACCACTGTGAGTCATATAAGGAATTGTACCAAGATAAACATCTTGTACTATTGTTTCAAAATCTTCATGTTCTGGGTCTGTACAGTATAATTTTAGACGTGCTTTTAAAGGAACACAGTAGGTTAAACCTCTTTCTATACATTCTTGAATAGAATATCTGGGAGGATCTACGAAGTAGTCTATAAACTCTAGTACAAAATTGTTTCGAGTATCAGTAATTGGGAAGTTGTCAAGGAAGGTTTTATATAATCCTTCGGTACTTCGTTCGTCAGCTTTGGTTTTAAGTTGGAAAAAATCTTGAAATGATTTCACTTGAATATCTAGAAAATCTGGATATTCCATTACCAATTTTGCTGATGCAAAGTTTATTCTTTCGGTGAATTTTTTTGTGGCCAATGGACAAAAACTTTAGGTTAAAAAACTATTAAAATATAAGAACGAATATATACGCAAAATGGTTTAGGTCTAAGGGTTGTACCTAAGACCTAAACCTTAAATTGTTTAGCGATTGAAAACTTACTTAAGTTCAACCTCTGCTCCTGCTTCTTCTAATGATGCTTTTAATCCTTCAGCTTCATCTTTAGATATACCTTCTTTAATTGGTGCTGGTGCGCTATCTACAATCCCTTTAGCTTCTTTTAATCCTAAACCAGTTAATTCTTTAACCAATTTAACAACTGCTAATTTAGATTGACCTGCTGCTTTTAAAATTACGTCGAATTCAGTTTTTTCTTCAGCTGCGTCTTCTCCTCCTGCTGCTGGTCCTGCAACTGCAACTGCTGCTGCTGCTGGTTCAATACCATATTCGTCTTTTAAAATATTAGCTAACTCGTTTACTTCTTTTACTGTTAAGTTAACAAGTTGTTCTGCGAAATCTTTTAAATCTGCCATTTCTCTTTGTTTAATTTTTATTATTTAGTTTATTAGTGCACTTATTTATTTATCTGATAATGTTTTCAGAATTCCTGATAGTTTATTACCTCCAGACTGTAATGCTGAAATAACATTTTTAGCTGGTGATTGTAATAATGAAATAATATCTCCAACAAGTTCTTCCTTAGACTTAATGCTTACAAGCATATCTAATTGGTCATCTCCAACATAAATTGCTTCTTCAACATAAGCCCCTTTTAACACAGGCTTATTAGATTTTTTACGGAATTCTTTAATAACTTTTGCAGGAGCATTCCCTGTTTCCGAAAACATTAAAGAAGTATTTCCTTTTAATATTCCTGGTAGGTCTCCAAAGTCCTTATCAGATTTTTCCATTGCTTTTTCAAGCAAGGTGTTTTTAACAACAGCTAGTTTTACATTTGCCTTAAAACAAGCTCTACGTAAATTAGATGTATCTAAAGCATTTAATCCTGAAATATCTGCTAAATAGATAATATTACCTTCAGTTAACTGCGTTGTTAAAGCTTCTATTACTTGTGATTTTTCTTCTCTCGTCATAATTATAAGATTTAACTAGGGTTAAACTGATTTAGCATCTATACTTATTCCTGGACTCATAGTACTAGATAAGTAAATACTTTTAATATACGTTCCTTTTGCTGCAGTTGGTCTCAACTTTAATATTGTTTGCAACAATTCATCTGCATTTTCAGCAATTTTATTGGCGTCAAATGATGCTTTTGCTATTGCAGCGTGTATAATACCCGTTTTATCAACTTTAAAGTCAATTTTACCAGCTTTTACTTCTTTTACAGCTTTTGCAACATCCATTGTTACAGTACCAGTTTTTGGGTTAGGCATTAAACCTCTTGGCCCTAAAATACGACCTAAAGGACCTAATTTTCCCATAACACTAGGCATTGTAATAATAACATCAACATCTGTCCATCCTCCTTTTATTTTTTGAAGGTATTCATCCAATCCAACATAATCAGCTCCTGCTTCTTTAGCATCGGCTTCTTTATCTGGAGTTACTAATGCTAATACTTTAACATCTTTACCGGTTCCATGTGGTAATGTTACCACCCCTCTAACCATTTGATTTGCTTTACGAGGATCTACTCCTAATCTAACAGCTAAATCAATAGATGCATCAAAATTTACAGAAGTAATTTCTTTTACTAAAGCAGAAGCATCTTTTAATGAATAAGACTGAGTTTTATCAACCTTATCATATGCTACTTTTTGCTTTTTAGTTAATTTTGCCATTTTTAATAACTGTTTTATTGTTTTACAGGAGCTTTTCCTTTTACTTTAATACCCATTGAACGTGCAGTACCAGCCATCATTAGCATAGCAGATTCAACAGTAAATGCATTTAAATCTACCATTTTATCTTCTGCAATTGTTTTCAATTGATCCCAAGTAACTGTAGCTACTTTATTTCGATTAGGTTCTGGAGAACCTTTTTTAATTTTGGCTGCTTCTAATATTTGCACAGCTGCTGGTGGAGTTTTTACAACAAAATCAAAAGATTTATCTTTATACACAGTAATTGCTACTGGTAAAACTTTTCCTTGTTTATCTTGAGTTCTTGCATTAAATTGCTTACAAAACTCCATGATATTAACTCCGGCAGCACCCAAAGCAGGTCCAACTGGTGGTGATGGGTTAGCAGCACCTCCACGAACTTGTAATTTTACAACCTTACTTACTTCTTTTGCCATTTTTTAATCTTAAATTAGATATTACATAATTAGTTGGAAGCAAACATGTAATATCACAAATTAGTGTAACAATTATGAAATTTTATCTACTTGCATATAACTTAATTCTAATGGTGTTTTTCTTCCAAAAATCTTAACCATTACTTCAAGTTTACGTTTCTCTTCATTTATTTTTTCTATGGTGCCATCAAAACCATTAAATGGACCATCAATTACTTTTACTGTTTCTCCTATAATATATGGTATAGCAACATTATCATTTTGTATAGATAATTCATCTACCTTACCTAGCATACGATTTATTTCAGCTTTTCGCATTGGTACAGGGTCACCCCCTTTTACCTCTCCTAAAAAACCTATTACTCCTGTTATTGACTTAATTATATGTGGTAATTCTCCACTTAAATTCGCTTCAATCATTACGTAACCGGGGAAATAAACACGTTCTTTATGTATTTTTTTTCCATTTCGTATTTGAATTACTTTTTCTGTTGGTACTAAAACTCTATCAACATAATCGGTCATTCCTAAACGAGCAATTTCATTTTCAATATAAGTTTTCACTTTATTTTCTTGTCCTCCAATAGCTCTAATCACGTACCATTTTTTAATAGAATCAGTCATAATAAACTTTAATTAATAATTAAAACAGTTTGAAATATTCTACTAAACCTGCATGAAAAACTTTATCTACAAAAAATACTGCCAAAGCAAATAATACTGTAAAAGCTGCAACAACTACTGTAGATTTTTGAGCTTCCTCCCAAGGTATCCAAGAAACTTTATTACGTAACTCTTCAAATGAGTCTTTTATATAATTAACTAAATTCATTTTTTTTGTTTTTATGGATAAAAATTATTTTCCTTCAACTACACTCAGAATAAACTTTCATCTCATATTTATTTCATTTGCACGGGTGGAGAGGCTCGAACTCCCGACACCTGGTTTTGGAGACCAGTGCTCTACCAACTGAGCTACACCCGTAAACATAAGGTGCCTCCTTAAAAGAAGCACCTATGATTACTCTTTATTTTAGGTGTATGAAATTAATCTAACATTTCTGTTACCTGACCTGCACCTACTGTTCTACCTCCTTCACGAATTGCAAAACGTAAACCTACATTTAATGCAATTGGCTGGTGTAATTCTACAGTAATTGTTAAGTTATCACCTGGCATTACCATTTCAACTCCGTCTGGCAACATTATAGTTCCTGTTACATCAGTTGTACGTACGTAAAACTGTGGACGATAGTTATTGTGGAATGGTGTATGACGACCACCTTCTTCTTTCTTAAGAACATATACTTCTGCTTTAAACTTAGCATGTGGAGTTACAGAACCTGGTTTACAAATTACCATACCTCTTTTAATATCTTCTTTTGCGATACCTCTTAATAAAATACCTACATTATCTCCTGCTTCACCTCTATCTAATATCTTACGGAACATTTCAACTCCTGTAATAGTAGAAGTTAATTTTTCAGCTCCCATACCTATAATATCAACAGGGTCACCAGTATTAGCAACACCAGTTTCAATACGACCAGTTGCTACAGTACCACGTCCAGTAATTGAGAATACATCTTCTACTGGCATTAAGAAATCTTTATCAACATCACGTTTAGGTAATTCAATCCAAGTATCAACAGCATCCATCAATTCCATTATTTTCTCCATCCATTTAGGCTCTTTATTCAATCCTCCTAAAGCAGAACCTTGAATTACAGGAGTATTATCACCATCGTAATCGTAGAAAGACAACAAATCTCTAATCTCCATTTCCACCAACTCTAATAGCTCTTCATCATCTACCATATCCACTTTATTCATGAATACAACTAATCTTGGAATACCTACTTGACGACCTAATAAGATATGCTCTCTTGTTTGAGGCATAGGACCATCAGTAGCAGCAACCACAATAATAGCACCATCCATTTGAGCAGCACCAGTTACCATGTTTTTCACATAATCCGCGTGACCTGGACAGTCAACGTGCGCATAGTGACGATTAGCAGTTTGGTATTCTACGTGAGCTGTATTAATTGTAATACCTCTTTCTTTTTCTTCAGGAGCATTATCAATTTGGTCAAAGTCTTTTACTTCAGAAAGACCTTTTTCTGCTAATACCACAGTAATAGCAGCAGTTAAAGTTGTTTTACCGTGGTCAACGTGTCCAATAGTACCAATATTTAAATGTGGTTTGGAGCGATCAAAATGTTCTTTTGCCATGATTATTTAATTTTAAATCTTAGTTATATATAGTGTTTAATTTAATTCTTTTTATTCTTGAGCCAATGACGGGAATTGAACCCGTGACCTCTTCCTTACCAAGGAAACGCTCTACCCCTGAGCTACACCGGCCAAAAAAAAGAGCGAGAGACCGGGCTCGAACCGGCGACAGTCAGCTTGGAAGGCTGAAGCTCTACCAACTGAGCTACTCTCGCAATATTTTTTCAATTCCTCACTAGTTTATATCTCTATAAATTAGTTGTGGTGAGAGAAGGATTCGAACCTTCGAAGCTTGCGCAGCAGATTTACAGTCTGCCCTCGTTGGCCACTTGAGTATCTCACCATTCTTTTTCAAAGATCTTAATGATAGATGTTTCTCCCTTCAACTACGTTCAGGATAAACTTCTCTTCCCTAAAAAATACAAATGCTTTAGTTTTCATATTAAAGCAATGTACTTATCTTCTTTTTTTTCTGAGCCGATAGAGGGACTCGAACCCACGACCTGCTGATTACAAATCAGCTGCTCTAGCCAGCTGAGCTACATCGGCAATTTACTCCATAAAAGAAGCCCGCTATTTCTAACGGACTGCAAATGTATTAAAGTTTTATTCTTTATACAAAACTTTTTTAATTAATTTTCAACTTTTTATTTAGCCCTAACTTTTTCCTTCTTTTTAGTGAGTTGCCTCTTTAATGAATCTGTAGCTAACATCACGCCTTCTTCAAATGTTTTACACTGCTTTTTAACTACCAAATCATTTCCTGGAATGTTTAATTTAACATCAACTAATTTATTTTTCTTATCACTTGTTTGTTGAACTTTAAGAAACACATCTGAATCAACAATTCTATCATAGTATTTTTCCAAACTATTTAATTTTTTTTCAACAAATTCAATAAGATTTACATCAGCATTGAAATTAACAGACTGTACACGTACTTTCATAATAAATTAATTTTTTTCACTCCTTGGGTGAGTTTTGTTATACACTTCCTTTAACTTTCCCAAACTACTATGGGTATAAACTTGTGTTGATGCTAAACTAGAATGCCCAAGCAATTCTTTTACCGAGTTTAAATCAGCACCTTCATTTAATAAATGTGTTGCAAAAGAATGCCTTATAATATGTGGGCTTTTTTTTACTTTTGACGACACACTACTAAAATAATTATTTATTATACGATACACAAGTGTATCGTATATTATTTTACCTTTTTTTGTAATGAACAAATAAGAGGAATTAGTATCTATTTCACCTCTAATTTCAAGGTATTTAATTAATGATTTTCGAACTGATTTTATTAACGGAATAAATCGCTCTTTATTTCTTTTCCCTAACACTTTAACAGTTTCATTAACAAAATCTATATCTGTAAGTTTTAAATTAATTAATTCACTTCTCCTCATCCCCGTAGCATAAAACAATTCAATTATTAATTTATTTCTAAGAGATTCAAAATCATTATTTTCAGCTATTAAATTAAGTGCATTTATTATTTCTTTTTCAGAAAAAGGGACTTGTACTTGTTTCGGTATTTTTAATGCTTTGTGTTTTGCTAAAGGATTTATTTCAATCTCTTTTGTTTTCTGAAGGAATTTATAAAACGATTTTAATGAAGAAACTTTTCGATTAATTGAGCGATTAGAGAGATTAGATTCAACCAAGCTAACTATCCAGCTTCTTATTTGCGCATAATTTACAGCAACAACACTTTGGCCGTCATACATCTTATTACAATACCTCTGAAATGAATTTAAGTCGTTCAAATAGGCTATTGTGGTGTGTTTTGAATATTTTTTCTCTAATGCTAAGTAGCTTAAAAAAGAATTTATAGGCATAAAAAAACCGTTAGTAAACAAATTTACAAATTGTTATTTGTAATTACTAACGGTTTTCATATTTTAGCTAAAATTTAACGACACTATCCTAAAAAGTGTGTAAGTTAAAATAACTTGGGTTAGATTTTTTAATTAAAGTCTGACCCTTTTGTCATATATTGTTAAGAACTGATTGAGAATAATCCCCCAATTTCTAATTGGCATAG